>JBMSSR010000048.1:0-14102 GCA_049424465.1 Ilumatobacteraceae bacterium | reverse complement strand
CCCGGTCGCGCTGGGTGACGTTCAGCTGTTGCATCGCCATCAGGTCGCGCATCTGCTGCTGCATGCCCTCGGGCGAGCCGTCGAGGAAGATCACATTGCCCTTGCCGTTCTCGGCGACGTGGCGGACGCTCTCGGTCCACATCGAGAACAGGATGAGCGACGAGTCGACGTTCTGGTCCTCGAGCTCTCGAGCAGCCTGCGCCAGGCCTCGCGCCACCTCCTCGCGGAACAGCGCGACGCCCTGGCCCCGCAGTTGCGCAGCAGTGCGCTCGGCCTCGGCCGCGATGCGAATTGCCGTGCCCTCGGCCTCCGCCTCCTTGGTGCGCCGGATCAGCAGTGCATCGCCCTCGTTGGTGGCAGCAGCCTTGAGGTTGTTGCTCGCGACCACCTGGGCCATCGAGGTCGTGATCGCCTGGTCGAAGGTGATGTCGTTGAGCTGCAGGTCGATGAGGTGGTAGCCCCAACCCTCGATGATGTGGTCGAGGTTGTCCTTCACCTCGGCGACGATCTCACCGCGGAGCCCGAGGATCTCGGCCTGCTTCTTGGTGGCCACGAACCCGCGGGTGCTGCCCTCGACGCTGCGCACGAGTGCCGTCAGGAAGTCCTTCTCGGAGACGAACTTGAAGGCGATGTTCTTGATGGTCTGCTCGTCGTCGTTGATCGCCCCGTACAGCAGCATCGCCGTGAAGTACACGTTGGCCTGGTCCTGTGTGATCGCCTGGAACTGCAGCTCGATGGCCTTGTTCTGCACCGTGATGCGCCGGTACACGCGCTCGACGAACGGGATGAGGAGTGTGAGCCCGGGGTTGAGCGCACGCCGGTACTTGCCGAAGACCGTGGTGACGGCCATGGTGCCCTGACTGACCGTGCGCAGGCTGGTGATCACCACCACCAACACAACCGCAACGATGATGACACTGGGCAGCACTGCCATGGACTGCTCCCTTCGGTTCCGGGTCGCACACTACGCCCGACCACCTGCCGGACACGCCGCACCCGTCGGGGAACGTGCGGGGGCCACACCCCTCGCACGGTGGAGCCGGTCAGCAGGTCACGCTGCGGTGAAGGTGAAGCTGCGGATGACGATCTCGACCGGCGCCTTGGGCGCACGACCCTGGTAGAGCCACAGGTTCATCCGAGCGTTCTCGCCACCTGCAGGCGGCAACGATGCCCCGGTATACGTCCACGAATTGACCACGTTGCCACCGACGAGCGTGGCGAAGTCGACCCGCGTCGAGGTCCACGTGAACCGCACCACGGTGGGCACCGTGCTGCCGATCGTGAACCGCTGCAGGTTGCCGCTGATGTCCCACGGCTGCACGACCCACTGCGCATTGGTCTTGTCGCGGGCGTTGCCCCACCGCGACGCCTCGAAGTCGATCTCTCGATGGGCGTACGACGCGTCGTTGTTGTTCCAGGTGAAGATGCCCAGGACCGCGCTGGGGTCGAGGTTCGACACGTCGGAGCCGAGCACCCACTCGTAGGTGCCGTACCCGAGCGACTGCTGCAGCACCACCTCGCCGCAGGTCCAGCGGCGGTTGAGTTTGGCGATGCGGAGGTGCAGATAGCCCGACCCGTCGACGAAGGCGTTGGACTGGTCGAACAGGTTGGGCCCCGGCCCGACGAGCCCCGTGCTGGTCTTGATCGTCCAGGTGCGGCCGGAGAACGTCAGCGACGGCTCGGCTGCGAGTGCCCCACCGGGCGCCGACACCATGCCGGCCAGCGCCAGGGCCCCGGCGACGAACGCGGCCACCACGGGACGCAACGAGGGTCGGGCGGGCCTCCGGCAGCGGGTCATGGGCGTCAGGCTACGCGAGAGGACGAACGTCTCTCCCCCGCCGGGGTGACCGGTGTCATACAGTGCGGTCATGTTTCTCCGTAACGCATGGTACGCAGCTGGATGGGAGCGGGAGATCGGCGACTCGCCGGTGGGCACCCGACTGCTCGGCGAGAACGTGGTGATGTTCCGCCGCTCCGACGGCAGTTACGCAGCCCTCCAGGATGCCTGCCCGCACCGCAAGCTGCCGCTGTCGATGGGCCGCGTCCAGGGCGACGTCATCGAGTGCGGCTATCACGGGATGATGTTCGACTGCAGCGGTGCGTGCACGAAGGCACCCACCAACAACACGGTGCCGCCGAACGCGTCGGTCCGCGCCTATCCGATCCAGGCCCGGTACGGACTCCTGTGGATCTGGATGGGCGACCCCGACCTCGCCGACCCGGCGACGATCTTCGAGGTGCGCAACTGGGGCGAGCCGGGCTGGGGCTGCACCGCCGGCGACGACATGATCGTCGCGTGCAACTACCTCTACATCGTCGACAACCTGCTCGACCCGACGCACGTGGCATGGGTGCATCAGTCATCGTTCGCCGGCGCGGGCACCGACGACACCCCGATGCAGGTCTCGATCGACGATGTCGGTGTCACCACCTGGCGCTGGTTGATCGACACCCCACCCGCGCCGTTCTACGCGCCGTACCTGCCCTTCGAGGGCAACACCGACCGCAAGCAGCAGTACGAGGTGCGCTACCCGGCGCACGCACTGATCGCCGCGATCTTCGCCCCCGCCGGCACGGGTGGCGAGGGCCGCCCGCAGCACCCCGACACGTTCCTGATGGACAGCTACAACTTCCTCACACCGGTCGACGAGTCGACCACGCACTACTTCTGGTTCCAGACGCGCAACGTCATGGCCGATGACGAGGACGTGTCGGTGCGGTTCGCCGAGTCGGTGCGCGCCGCCTTCAGCGAGGACAAGGTCGTGCTCGAGGCCGTGCAGCGCGGCATGGCTGCCGACCCCTCGCACCTCAACCTGCGCAACGACACCGGCGGCGTCCGCTTCCGCCGCCGCCTCGCCCAACTCATCGAGGCCGAACAGGCCGCCGAACTGCAACACGCCTGAGCAACAGTCCGACTGCCACCATCGACGCAGCGGAGACAGCAAGCGCAGGGCCGTTGCCCGACGTCGGCAGTACGTCGTCAGGCACGAGCACGTCGTAAACGATGCTGTAGATCACGTAGTCGAACGTGGCGGTGTCGCCCACCGACCCGAGATCGACACACCCGGTAGCACCCTCTGCGGGCGCCCACGACAGGTCGATGCCCGTCGCACCAGACGTCGCCGTCAGCGCCAGCGCAGGGTCCGCCACCGCGAACAACGAATCGACCTGCACCCCTACGGATGACACCGCCTCGGTCGAGATGATCGACACGTCAAGGCCGTTGAGACAGCCCGCCTCGAGCACCGCAACCGTGATGCGCCCGGTGGAGTCGTCGATGTCGACGCTGACGGCACCAGGGACGTCGCCCGGGTCGGTGACCAGATCGGTGGCATCGAGCTCGACACCCTCGCCCACCGTCACGTCCGCTCGCTCGAACACCTTCGTCGATGCCCCCGAATCGCCACCCGTCAAGGTCGCCCGCACCGTGATCGGGCTGGAGAACGAATACTCGTCCTGCATGTGTGACCAGTCGATCGTCGACTCGACCGTGCTACTGCTGGTGTCGATCGTCGACTCGACGGGCACCGCGAACGCCGGTGACGCCGCCGCCAGTGTTGCCGCCCCCATGAGCAGAACCGCCGCTGCCGCGCGAGTTGTCCGCCGTGTCATCGCATCCCCCTTGGTCGTTGTCGTGACGCGTCGTACGCCCGCCCACCCGCGCCCACCAACCGGTAGTCTGCCCCAGTTCGCGGGTGTAGCTCAATGGCTAGAGTCCCAGCCTTCCAAGCTGGTCATGCGGGTTCGATTCCCGTCACCCGCTCTCGGCCCTTCGGGCCGACGCACGGTCGCACGAATCGGGAGGAGCGCCGCGCCAGTTCGCCCCACCGCGACAGGGCGCAGCCCTCCCCCGTCCCACCAACCGACACCAGCGACGGATCCCGTCACCCGCTCTGGCGCCGGCGAAGTCCACCCCTCGCCTCGCGCCTGCTGTCAGAGCGGGTCACACCGCTCGTCACCCACTACTCTCGCCTCGGCCCGATTGGCTCGACCGCCCGACGAAGCAGGACGCCCCGACGTGACACGCCCGACACTCAAGGTTGCGCTGATCGGGGCTGCGCTGTCCGCGAACAAGGGTGCGGCGGCGATGGTCGAGACCGTGATCGCCCGCCAGCCGAGCGTCTCCGGTCCGTGCGCGTTCGCACTGCTGACCACCTATCCAGCCGCCGACGCGCCGCTCGTGCCGGCCGGCGCCCCGGTGCGGGTCGTCGGCCTCGAACCACTCCGTCTCGCGCTCGTCGAGTTCCCCCTCGCCCTGGTGGCGCGTGCCGCCCGCGTGCTGCGACTGCCGCTCGGCTGGGTCCGCGCCCGGGCGTGCCGGGCGATCCTCGATGCCGACGTGGTCGTCGACGTCGCGGGAATCAGTTTCTCCGACGGTCGAGGTGTCCCCATCACCGTCTACAACGCGCTCATGACCGGGCTGCCGCTGCTGCTCGGCACCCCCACCGTGAAGGCCGCCCAGGCCATCGGCCCGGTCACGCGGCCGCTCAACCGGTCGCTCGCCCGCGCCGTGCTGCCGCACCTCGCCGCCGTGTGCGCCCGCGGCGCGCAGACCGGCGTGCACCTCGACGCGCTCGGTCTGCGCAACGTCGTCGACGTCGCCGACCTGGCGTTCTCGCTCGACGAGGCACCCCACCTGCCACCGGCTGTCGATGCACTCGTCACCTCGCTCGACGAGTACGTCGTCGTCATGCCCAGCTCGGTGGTGCGACGGCTGTTCGAGGCGACGGGCGGCAACTACGTGGCTGCCGCAGCCGATCTCATTCGCAGCATCAGGGCGACGACCGGCCGGGCCGTGGTCATCGCCCCACACAGCTTCCGCGCCGGCAAGGGCGAGGACCGCATGAACGACGGCCCCGTGTGCCGTGAGATCGCATCGCTCCTGAGCGACGACTCGGGTGTGCACCACGTCGATGCCGAGCTCACCGCCGGCGAACTGCGCACGCTCGTCGCCCGGTCACGTGTGCTCGTGACCTCACGGTTCCACGCCATGATCTCCGGCCTCTCCACCTGCACACCGACGATCGTGCTCGGATGGAGCCACAAGTACCGTGAGGTACTCGACGACTTCGGCCTCGTCGAGTTCGGCACCGACGTCTCGGCCCTCGCTGCACCGCAGCGCGTCGTCGACCTCGTCGTCAGGTGTCTTGCAGATCGCGACTCGCTCGCCGAACAGATCGCGCGGGCGCTCCCGGCGGTGACGGCGAAGTCGGCACGCAACTTCACCGTGATCGATGCGGCGGCACGCAGATGAGCACGACCGAGAACCTCGCCGGTGTCATCGACTCGGGCATGTGCATCGGCTGCGGCGCGTGCGAGATGGCCGACGGGTCCGTCAGGGTCGAGCTCGACCCCCGACGGCGCATCTACCAGCCGACCTCGGCGGGCTCGTCCGAAGCCGCTGCCGTCTGTCCGGCCGTCGCGGTCGACTATGCGGGTCTGCACGAGTGGCTGTATCCCGGCGCTGACGTCGGCCCCTACGGCGTCGTGCGGTCGGTCCACCTGTCGCAGAGCACCGATCTCGACCGCAACCTCCGTGCCAGCTCGGGCGGGCTGGTCAAGGAGGTCCTGCGATCGCTGCTGTCGAGCGGCGACATCGACGGTGTCATCGCGCTCGGCCACGTGCAGGGCCTCGAGTTCGCAGCACGTCTCGTCACCTCGGCCGACGCCGTCGACGACCTGCCCGGCAGCATCTACCACAACCTCCATCAGGTCTCCGCCCTTCAGTTGCTGCGCGACACACCCGGTCGCCTCGTCGTGGTCGGCATCCCCTGCCAGCTCGAGGGCCTCTGGTCCTGGGTGCGACGACGCGCACCCGAGTTGCGCGACCGGGTGACGCTCACCATCGGCCTGCTGTGCGGCTGGCAGTACTCGCACCACAGCATCCACGCAATCGGCCAGTACCTGGGGTTCGACCCGGCGCACATCGACGACATCTCGTACCGCGGCGGCGGGCCGGTCGGCCAGCTCACCGTACGCACCACCGACGGCAGCGAGTACACGGCCAGCCGCCGTATCGACTTCGGGTACCAGGTCGCGTTCGACCGTCACTTCAACACCAACCGTTGTCACGTGTGCATCAACCACAGCAATTTCCTCGCCGACCTCGTCGTCGGTGATGCGTGGCTGCCGAGCACGGTGTTCACCAAGACCGGCATCAGCCTGGTCATCTGCCGCACCGAGCGCGCCGAGCAGGTACTCGCGGGCCTCGTCTCGTCAGGGTCGTGCAACTCGGTCGAGGTGTCGGTCGACGAGATCCGCGAGTCGCAGACCGACCGGGTGGTGTTCGGCGAGTTCGCCTATGCCTACGCCGACTACTTGCGGTCACTCGGCGGACACGTGCCCGACCTGCGCGGCCCCAACGAGTCGCACGGCACGCGCAAGCCGCGGCGGCAGGTCGCCAAGTTCCACCGCGAACTGGTGCGCAAGCAGGCACTGATGGCCAACGAGCGCTACCGCTACCTGAAGTTCCGCAAGGCCACGCTCGAGATCCGGTCGTACGTCATGCGCTACGTGCGCTGGTTCGTCGTGCGCATCCTGCGCGTCAAGAGCCTGAGCGGCCAGCGCCGCGAGATTCCTCGCGAACGGCTCTCATCGTTCCGGTGACGCAAGCGCGGCGACCGCCGAGGCGATGGCCGCGCCGATCAGGTCGACCGCGATGAACACCACCCGGCTCGCGAGGGCCAGCGTGACGGCGATCGGGGCGCCCATCTGACTCCCGGCGAGGGCCGTGAACACCGACTCGCGCACGCCGATGCCACCCGGCACGCCGATGACCACGAAGCCGGCCAGCCACGACGCCGACGTGAAGAACACCATGTCGAGGATGCTGACGTGCGCACCGAGCGCGCCTGCCGTGAACGACGTGCTGAACGACATCAGCAGCCACACCGGCACGTGCACCGCCACCACGGCTGCCAGACGCCCTGCCGCCGGCAGGGTGATGGTGCGCCGGGTGACCCGCAGCACCGCTGTCTCGACGCGACGCGCTGCCGCCGGGACGGCGAGCATCGACAAGGTGACGACCAGTCCCAGTGCCAGGGCGACGCCGATGAGGACGTACGAGCCGGACAGCAGGCTGCTGGCTGCGATGACGATCGCCCCCGCCGTGTACGTCGCGGTCATCGACAGGCCGGTGGCGACGTAGGCATCGGCACGGTTCGCACCGCCGCGCACCGCGAGTTCGGCCCGGCCGACGATCGGCCAGATGCCCCCGGGCACGTACTTGCCGAGCTGGCCGACGAAGTACCAGGACATCGCCCGCCGCCCCGGCGCGTGCTGGCCACGCACGCGCAGCATGCGCACCCAGAGCGAGCCGATCATCGTCATGGCCGCCAGCCCGAGGGCGACGCTGCCGACGAGTGAGACCGCATCGAGCTGTGCCAGTGCGTCGCCCACCTCGGCACGGCGGGTGACCAGCGTGCGCACCACGAACGCCACGCCGAGCACACCCACCAGCGCGCCCAGCGCTGACAACACCCTGGTCCGACCGGCCTTCGTGCTCACCGGCCCACACTACGAGGACGGCTGACGAGCAGCAGGGCATCGCGATCGGGTGCAGGCTCCGTGGCGTTGACCACTCGGTCGTCCCCGCACCAGCCAGTAGGGTCCCCGGCATGGAAGTCGAGATGATCGTCGAGATTCCCCAGGGCTCGCGCAACAAGTACGAGATGGACCACGACACCGGCGCGATCTGGCTCGACCGGACGCTGTTCACCGCGACGCAGTACCCGCTCGACTACGGGTTCTTCCCGAACACCCTCGGCGAGGACGGCGACCCGCTCGACGCGCTCATCATCCTCTCGCAACCGACGTTCCCCGGCTGTCATGTGTGGGCCCGGCCGATCGGCGTGTTCACGATGACCGACGAGGCCGGCCCCGACGCCAAGGTGCTCTGCGTGCCGGCGCACGACGCCCGCTACCGCGACCTGAAGGACCTCGGCGACGCCCCCGAGTTCCTGCTCGCCGAGATCGCGAACTTCTTCGAGGTGTACAAGCTGATCGAGCCGGGCAAGGAGTCAACGGTCGGCGCGTGGGCCGACGCAGCGGCGGCCGAGGCCGAGATCAACGCCGCCATCGCCCGCTACCGCCCGCACTGAGCGTCGGCTCGTGCCGTCAGCGGTCGAGCTCGTCCGTCACCTCCGGGGCGCGCAGTTCGCGCACCGAGTGCTCGATCGGTGACGGCTGCGCGACCGAGCCGCTGACCACGCCGAGGTCGGCGAACTTGCGCAGCGTGACGAGCAGTCGCGACTCGAGGGACCCCACCATTGCGTTGTACGCGTTGGTCGCCGACGACAGGCCACTACCGACCTTCTTCACGCTGTCGAGCACGACGCCGACCCGCTCGTAGACCTCGGCACCGAGGCTGGCGACCAGCTCGGCGTGCTGTGCCACCTGATGCGCCTGCCACCCCTTTGCCACCGCGAGCAGCACGGCGAGCAGGTTTGCCGGCGAGGCGATGATGACCCGTTGCTGCATCGCGGTCTGCTGCAGATCGGGGTCGGTCCGCATCGCGTCGGAGACGAAACCCTCGCCGGGCACGAACATGATGACGAACTCGGGCGCCGTGTCGAACTGCTGCCAGTACTTGCGGTCGGCGAGCGCCTTGGCGTGGTCGCGCAGCGCCCGTGCGTGCGCCTTGAGCTCGACCGAGCGCGTCGGCTCGTCGGTGGCGTCCTGCATGCGGAGGTAGGCCGCCAGCGGCGCCTTTGCATCGACGGCGATCATCGCCCCGTTGGGCAGGCGTACGACCATGTCCGGCCGCTGCTGACGCTCGCCGTCACCACCGGTGACCTGTTCGGCGTAGTCGCAGAACGACTCCATGCCTGCAAGCTGCACGATGTTGCGCAGCTGGTTCTCGCCCCACGAGCCGCGCGCAGTCGACGACTTGAGCGCCGACGCCAGCGTCGAGGTGGCCCCCTGCAGCGCGACGATCTGCTCGCCGAGGGCGCTGACCGCGCGCTGCTCGCCCACGTAGGAGTCGGAGAGCCGGGTGACCGACTCGGACAGCTCGCGCAGCTTCTGCTCGAACGGCACGAGCAGTGACTTGGTCTGTGCATCGAGCAGATGGCCGCGGGTGTCGATGAGCTCGGCAGTACGCCGCTCGCCCTGCGCGAGTTCGTCACGTGCCGTGCGCCGCACCTCGGCCTCGACGGCCGTGCGCACTGCGGCCACCAGCGCCTCGGCATCCATCGGTGGCGCCCCTGGCCCCTGCAGCGGTACCGGTCCTCGGCGGGTGACGATGACGAGCACGACCGCCATCACGACGACCAGGGCGACGAGCGCAATGTTCATGGCTTCCATGACGCAAGTTTCCCAGACCCGTGTGACGCCGGGTCCGGACCGCCCGTCGCGCTCACGCCGATGTGACCGCCGGAGGACGTCGCCACTACCGTCGGCGGCATGTTCGACACCACGGTTGCCGGCCCGTTCTACGAGGACTTCGTCATCGGGGCCACACTGCCGCCGCTGCCGCCCGTGACCCTCACCGAGGCCGACAACGCGCTGTACCGAGCCGTCACCGGCGACCAGCACCTGCTCGCTGCCGACCGCGCACTGGCGGCGTCCGTCGCGGGCGCACCGAACGGTCTCGCCAACCCGGGCATCGTGATGCACTACGCGATGGGCCAGACGACGATGGCCACCCGGCAGGCGATCGCCAACCTCTACTACCGGTCGGTACGCATGCTGCGGCCGGTCCGACTCGGCGAGACGCTGCGCACCACCACCACCGTGCTCGGCCTCCGCGACTCGGCGCCGAAGGGTGACCAACACCGTGGCAAGGTGTGGCTCGGTATCACGGCGGCCACCGACGAGGGTCCTGCGATCACCTTCGAACGGTGCGCGCTCATTCGCTCACGGGGTGGCACTCCCCCCGGGCACGAATCCGACATCCCCGGCGCGTCCGACCCCACGCCCCTGTCAGCACTCGTCGACCTGGTGCCGTCATGGGACCTGTCCTCGATGCCGGCGAGCGCGTGGACTGCAGGTTCTGGCGGCACCGATCCGCTGCGCGACCACATCGACCTCGCTGCACCGTTCGCGCGCCTCACCTTCAACCAGGCAGCCGTGCACCGCGACCACACGATGACGGCTGACGGCCGACGCCTCGTGTACGGCGGGCACGTGCAGGCACTCGCGCAGGCGTCGTTGACGAGGATGGTGCCGGGGATGGCCACCGTCGTCGCATGGGACGGCTGCGACCACATCGGCCCTGCCCACGAGGACGACCTGCTCGAGTTCCGGCACACACTCGTCGAGGAGCAGCGCGCCGGCACAGGCCGTCTGCTGCGGTTCGAGGTGATGGGTGCCACGGTTGCGCCCAGCGGCTCGACGGA
Organism: Ilumatobacteraceae bacterium; assembly: GCA_049424465.1. Lineage (GTDB taxonomy): Bacteria > Actinomycetota > Acidimicrobiia > Acidimicrobiales > Ilumatobacteraceae > UBA668. The sequence continues at coordinate 3,765 of JBMSSR010000048.1, read as the reverse complement.
CATCCTCCGGTGGACGCCCGTCGTCTGGGCCCGCTGACCGCGCCGACACGTTGCGACGGCGCTGCGGCCGCGTCAGTCCGCGGCCGATGCCGCGACCGGTGATCCGGCATCGCCGCCGACCAGTGCCGGGGCGTGCACGCGCAGCACCAGTGGCGAGACCGCCACGATCGCCATGTTGCTCGCCGCTGCCCACCACAGCGCCGTGCGCACGTCGGTGGCCGATGCGACCGCACCCCACACGACAGCGCCGGCCGACGTCCCGAGCCACACCGTGAGCATCACCATCGACGCCCCGCGACCCTTCATCCACGCCGGCAACTCGACCATGTAGTTGCTGTAGAGCGTGTTGATGACACCCATCCAACCCGTGCCGCAGAGCACGACGCCCACCGCTGCCAGCCACACACGTGGTGCCGAGGCGACCAGCACCGCACCCAGCGTCCAGACGATGCCCGACAGGGCCGTCGAGCGCTCGGGCCGCCGGGCCGCGCGCAGGCGCGGCAGTGTCCACACTGCGATCACCGAGCCGATGCCCTGGCACGCACCGAGCAAGCCGTAGCCGCGCGACCCGAGGCCGAGCTCGTTGGCCGCGAGCGCGGGCAGCAGCGCTGCGATCGACGCAGCAGCGAACACCGAGAACGACACGCGGATGATCGGCCGGTGCAGACCACGGTTCCGGCCGATCTCGCGCAGCCCCGCCACGATGGCCGAGTTGACGTTGCCCTCCGGGCGCCCCTCGCCCCAGCCGGCGCGGCGCCGCTGCACCACGACGACCACCCCGGCGAACGAGACGGCGTTGAGCATGAACACCGCGCCCGGCCCCTCGACGAGCATCACCAGCCCGGCGAGTGCAGGGCCGAGTGCCGTCGCGAGATTGCGCGAGATCGCGTCGAGACCGAGTGCCTGAGCCGCCCGATCAGGTCCCACCAGGTGCGGCGTGAGCGCCATGAAGGCCGGCGCCGAGAGCGTCAGCACCACGGACTCGAGCAACGTCCCGACCAGCAGGAGCGGCACGTTCATCGCGCCGGTCCACTGCAGGACCGCCAGGCCCGCAGCGACGGCCACGGCAGCGAGCTCGGTGGTGAGGATGAGGCGGCGACGGTCGACGAGATCGGCGAATGCGCCCGAGTGGAGGGCGAGGATGAATCCGGGGATCGCCCACGCGGTCTGCACCAGACCGATGAGCGTCGGCGAGTCGGTGAGCAACGTCATCGCCCACCCCGCTGCCGCGAGATGCATGAACGTGCCGATGTTCGAGACCACGCCCGCCAGCCAGATCGACCGGTACACGGCGATCCTCAGCGGCGACCACGGGCCGTTGCTCACGGAATGCGCCACAGGTACCAGTCAGGGTTCGACCACACCAGCGTGAAGCCGAGGTCCTCGAGGGTCGGCCGGTCGAACGCGACCTGGTAGAAGTCGGCGTTGCGCTTCTGCGCGAAGTAGTCGCCGACCTTCACCGTGATCTCGATGCTGCCGGTCTGGATCGCTCGCCGGTTGGTCATCAGCGTCATCGTGCGGGCACGGAAGAAGACGATGACGTCGTCGGGCTTCGTGTAATAGTCCACTGCCTCGAAGATCGGGATGACCGTGGGATTCGCGGGCCCGACGTGGACGTAGCCGTCCTTCGTCGACGCGGCGATCTCTGCGACCTGGTCGGGAACGACGGTGCCGTGCACCCCGACCACCCACATCACGGGCATGAGCGGCACCACGACGGCCGCCCATCGCCACACAGCACCCATCGGCCGCCCACCCGAGAGCGGCCCGTGGGCCGTGCGGATGATCTCGGTGACGGCGACCACGACGAAGTACACCACCCACGGCATCAACTGCAGGTAGTAGCGGCCGACCATGCGGAAGTGGGTACTGATCGCGACGAGCGTGAGCAGCAGGACAGCAGCGAGGAAGCCGTCGAGGTGCGGCCGACGGCGGACACCCAGCACGATGCCGAGGCCGGCCATCAGCAGCAGGAACAGCCCGAGGCCCTTGTGCGCGTCGAGCCCCAGCTGATCGGTCAGCACACCCGTGTAGTCGCCGAGGCGGGCGCCGACGTACGAGAGCTTGTCGCCATTCTCCGGGAACAGCATCGACGGCAGCAGGAACTGCGCGAGGACTGCGGTACCGAAGAAGCCGACGTGTGGCGCGGCGAGGGCACGCAGCACTGTCCGGCGCTCTGACGGCTCGCGCAGCGAGCGCCATGCACCACCGACCACGATCTCGCCGAGTTGCACCAGCGCGAGGGCGAGGAACAACACGATGTTCTCGCGCCGAGTGTTGAAGGCGAGCGCACCGAGCGCACCCAGTACGACGAGCGACCGCGACTCGGCGGCGAGCAGCCGGCCGTGTCGCCGATGGATGCGGTCGAACGCGAACAGCACCGCACCGACGGCCATCGCCGCCGGGAATTCCGACAGTAGGGAATCGGTGTGCTTGAGCACCGACGGTGCGGTGAACACCAGCGCGACGATGGCCAGCGCTGCGGGTCGCCCGACGCGGCGTCGCACGACGCCGTGCACCAGTACCGCCCACACGACCAGACACGCCACCACGACCCACTTGAGGCGGTCGTAGTCGAGGCCCCACCGGTTGACGAAGGGTGACAGCAGGAGCGGGAAGCCCCACGGGTACGCGAACGGGGTGAACGGAGCCGTGCCCGAGTAGATGGCCGTGAACCGGTTGTCAGCCACGACCTGGGCGATGTTGCCCTCGAAGATGCTCCTGGCCTGCCGCAGGTAGAGCGCAAAGTCGTCACCTTGCGGATGGCCGACGCGGTGATAGGCGTTGGCGAGCGCGGCGATGCCGATCGCCATCACCACCACCATCACACGGAGGAGGAGTGCCGAGGCCGACAGCGACGACAGCCGCGAGAATGCCGACCCGTCCGCCTCGAGGCCGCCGTCACCCGGTGACGCATCGACGGATGCGTCGTGCTCGGTCGGTTGGTCATCGACGTGGTCGGTCGTCATCGAGTCTCCGCGGGCTGGCTGTCGACTGCCGGCAGCGGGCATCGGCACGGCGTGGGCAGGGTACCGCGCAGTGCCGATCGGCGTGCTGCTGCCCAGTGCGCACTGGCCCGACCACGCGCCGGGTCACCGGGAGCGAGCCCCGAGGCCCCGCCGAACGATTGACACCGCACATCGACTCGATCACATCAATTGATTTGCAGTATCTATCAACTGCCCTTATCTTCACAGAGGTCGTCAATCAACGACTCGGGTGCACCCCCCGCACCCGTCACCTACCAGGAGCAGACATGTCCGTCATCAACACCGAGATCAAGCCCTTCATCGCCACGGCGTACCACAACGGCTCGTTCGTCCCCGTCACCGACGGCGACCTGCGTGGCAAGTGGTCGGTCGTCTTCTTCTACCCCGCCGACTTCACCTTCGTCTGCCCGACCGAACTCGGTGACCTCGCCGATCACTACGCCGAGTTCCAGCAGCTGGGCGTCGAGGTGTACTCGGTGAGCACCGACACCCACTTCACCCACAAGGCGTGGCACGACACGTCGGACACGATCCGCAAGATCCAGTTCCCGATGGTCGGCGACCAGAGCGGCACCATCACCAACAACTTCGAGGTCATGCGACCGGGCCAGGGTCTCGCCGACCGCGCCACGTTCGTGATCGACCCGCAGGGTGTCATCCAGCTGGTCGAGATCACCAGTGAGGGTGTCGGCCGCAACGCTGCCGAGCTGCTGCGCAAGATCAAGGCCGCCCAGTACGTCGCCGCCCACCCGGGCGAGGTCTGCCCGGCCAAGTG
>JBMSSR010000047.1:0-14151 GCA_049424465.1 Ilumatobacteraceae bacterium | reverse complement strand
CCCGCCGCCCGCCCGGGCGCCGGGCCGGGGTCCGTCAGCCCGCGGCGCGCAATGCGTCGCGGGTGCGGACCGCCTCTGCCCGTGCAGCCTCGGCAAAGTCAGCGCCCTTCGACGCGTAGAGGACTGCGCGCGACGAGTTGACCACCATGCCGTGGCCGGTCGTGGCGCGGCCTGCTGCGACGGTGGCGTCGATGTCGCCGCCTTGCGCCCCGATGCCGGGTACCAGCAGCGGCAGGTCACCGACCACGCCGCGCACCACGGCGAGTTCGGCGGGGTAGGTGGCACCGACGACGAGGCCGCAGTCACCGATCGAGTTCCACTCGAGCACCCTGCGTGCGACGCGCACGTACAGCGGCTCACCGTCGACCTCGAGCGACTGGAAGTCGCCGCTGCCGGGATTGCTGGTGCGGCAGAGGACGAACACCCCACCGTCGCCGTGGCGCAGGAACGGCTCGACGGTGTCACCACCCATGTACGGGTTGACGGTGACGGCATGCGCCCCGTACCGGTCGAACGCCTCCCGCGCGTACTGCTCGGCGGTACTGCCGATGTCACCGCGCTTGGCGTCGAGCACGAGCACGAGGTGCGGGTGCCGGTCGCGCACGTGGGCGCACAGGCGCTCGAGGTCTGCCTCTGCACCGAGCGCGGCGAAGTAGGCGATCTGCGGCTTGACCGCGCACGACACGTCGGCCGTGGCGTCGACGATCTCGCGGCAGAACTCGAACACCGAGCCCCCGACGGCGTCGGGGAAACGCGTGACGTCAGGGTCGAGGCCGACGCACAGCATCGAGTCGGTGCGGCGCCAGGCCGCCTCGAGGCGTTGGTGCAGCGTCATGCGGGCGTCAGTCGGTGACGGTGATGGCGGCGGTGGGGCACAGGTCGGCCGCAGCCATCACCTTGTCGCGCAGTTCTTCGCCCGGCTCCTCCTGGAGCACGTACAGGTACCCGTCGCTGCGCACCTCGAACACCTCGGGGCACATCTGTGCGCACGCACCGGTGCTCGCGCACGCGTCGTAGTCGACACTCACCTTCATCTGCAGACCCCTTGTGTCGCGGACTGTTCCGATCGCCACCGACGGTAGCCGAACGGTGCGCCGGCGGCGCGGGTCGACCGACCTGACATGGCCTGCGGGTGTCGTCTCGCGCCTCGTGCGCGACGGGCTGGTGCGTCAGGACTGGTGGCGCTCGTGGGCGTGCAGCACGGCACGGAGCGCAGCGGTCACCGTGCTCGGGTCGGTGCCGACGCCCCAGCGGATCTCGCCGGCCGCCGAGCTGGTCTCGACGTAGGCCACCGCGGTGGCCTCACTGCCCTTGCCCATGGCGTGCTCGGCGTAGTCGAGCACGTCGATGGTGCTGCCGAGTCCGTGTCGCAGCGCGTGCACGAAGGCGTCGATGGGCCCGTTGCCCTGCCCCTGCACGGTCACGCGGGTGCCGTCGACCTGCAGCTGCGCAGTGATGGTGGTGCTGCCGGTGGTCGAGTCGCTGCGCAGCTCGTGACTGCTCAACTCGTACCGCGGCTGCTCGGGCAGGTAGGTCGTGCTGAACGCCTCCCACATCGAGGCCGGGGTGATCTCGGTACCGAGGTCCTCGGTGATGTGCTGGATGTTCTTCGAGAACTCGATCTGCAGCCGGCGCGGCAGGTCGAAGCCGTGCTCGGTCTTCATCACGTAGGCGACGCCGCCCTTGCCGCTCTGGCTGTTGACGCGGATGACCGCCTCGTAGGTGCGGCCGAGGTGCTTGGGGTCGAGCGGCAGGTACGGCACGCCCCACGTCGGGTACTCGCCGCCGTTGGCGTCGGCGGTGCGGCCCAATGCCTCGAAGCCCTTCTTGATGGCGTCCTGATGGCTGCCGCTGAACGCGGTGTACACGAGGTCGCCCACCCACGGGTGACGTGGGCCGACCGGCAGGCGGTTGCAGTACTCGGCGACGCGGCGCAGTGCGTCGATGTCGCTGAGGTCCAGTTGTGGGTCGACGCCGTTGACCATCAGGTTGATGGCAAGGTTGACGACGTCGACGTTGCCGGTGCGCTCGCCGTTGCCGAAGAGCGTGCCCTCGACGCGGTCGGCGCCGGCCAGCATCGCCAGCTCGGCGGCAGCGGTGGCAGTGCCGCGGTCGTTGTGCGGGTGCAGGCTGATGACCACGCTGTCGCGGTTGCGCACGTTGCGACAGAACCACTCGATCACGTCGGCATACACGTTCGGCGTGTAGCACTCGACCGTGGCCGGCAGGTTGAGGATGAGCGGCCGCTCGGGCGTCGGTTCGATGACGTCCATCACGGCGTGGCAGACCTCGAGCGCGTACTCGGGCTCGGTGAGCGTAAAGCTCTCCGGCGAGTACTCGTAGCGCACCTGTGTGCCGGGGACGGTCTGCTCGAGCTTGCGGCACAGCCGGGCACCGTTGACCGCAATGTCGATGATGCCGGCCTTGTCGAGGCCGAACACGACCTCGCGCTGCAGCGGGTTGGTCGAGTTGTAGAAGTGCACGATCGCACGCGGCAGGCCGGCGATGGCCTCATAGGTGCGCTCGATGAGTTCCTGGCGGCACTGCACCAGCACCTGCACGGTGACGTCGTCGGGGACGAGGTCCTCGTCGACGAGCTGGCGGCAGAAGTCGAAGTCGGGCTGGCTCGCCGACGGGAAGCCGATCTCGATCTCCTTGAAGCCCATCGCGACGAGCGTGTCGAACATGCGCCGCTTGCGCTGTGGGTCCATCGGGTCGATGAGCGCCTGGTTGCCGTCGCGAAGATCGACGCTGCACCACGTCGGGGCGGTCTCGTGCACCTTGTTCGGCCACGTGCGGTCGGCGAGCACGAGCGGCACGTAGCGCTGGTACTTGTGGAACGGCATCGTTGCGGGGGAGGCGGGAGTCGGGGCCATGTGGTGCGCTTTCGTGTCTCGTCGGGTGTCGTGCAGTGGGGGCGTTCGGTCGTGCGGTGCCGGAAAAAGCAAGAAGCCCCGGCCGTTCCGGCTGGGGCTGCGGGCGAGCAGGGGTATGTGCCTGTCGCCCTACATAAGCAGAAGGAGCAGGCTGCGGCGGCTCATGACACGAGGAGTCTGCCGGTCGTGCCCGGAAAAGTCAACGCACGGCCGTCGGGGACGCCACCGGCAGGAGGGGTTGGTGGCCCCCTCGACGGGACGGAGCCCCGTCAGCGCTCGAGGAAGTTGGTGAACTGCCAGGGGTCGTCGTGGTCGACGTGGTCGGCCTCGGTGCCGAACCTGGCGAACAGGTCGCGGCGCGTGCTCACCGGGTCCCAGTCCGACGGGCCCGAGTGCAGCGTGCCGAGGTACCGGCTCGACACCTTCAGGACCTCGCGCCACGGCAGGTCGTCGGGCACTCGCACGCCCTCGTTGGGGTGGTCGAGCATCCACGACACGGCGCCGATGATGCTGCCCGCGACCTGCATCGTCGTGGCACTCTGCTCGGGGAGCGCCGCCCGTGCCTCGTCGATCGAGAGCAGCGAACCGGTCCACCAGGACGTGTACGGGTGACCCATCAGCAGCACACCCAGCTCGTCGCGGCCCGAGACGATCTCGTTGTTGAGGATGCGCTGCTCGGGCTGCATCTCCCAGCCGCGCATGCGCAGCTCGAGCACGCTGTTGATGCCCGCGTCGCTGGGGTGGTAGGCGTAGTGCACGGTCGGTCGGTAGATCGCCTTGCCGTGCTCGTCGTTGACGGTCAGCGCCTCGCACATCGTGAAGGCCTCGCCGTGGCGGATCACCATGCCGCGGATCTCGCCGCTCGGCACCCAGCTGCGCACCCAGGTCTCCATGCCGGGACGGGCGATGCAGATCTGGTTGCACGGGCCCTCGCCGGCGTGCACGAACGCGTTGGGCGGCAGGCGCCGCTCGTGGGTGCCCCAGCCCAGTTCGGCCGGTGCGACGCCCTCCTCGTAGAACCCGTCGACCGACCACGTGTTGACGAACTCGCCGGGTCGCTTGGGCTGCAGGCTCACCTGCGTGTCGCGCTCGGCGACGTGGATCACCTTGGTGCCGGTGAGCATCGCGAGGTGGTGGTAGCGCTCGTCGGCGAGCGCCAGTTCGAGGTCGGCGGTGCGGTCGCCGGCGATGCCGTCGGCCAGCATGCGCGTCGCGATCTCGGTGAGGGCCTGCTTGGCCCAGTGGCTGACGAGGCCGGGGTTGGCGCCGTGCTCGAGCACGGCGGTGGCGCCCTTGTTGTCGGGCCAGGTCGCCATCATGCGGCGCAGCGACATGTGGCGGACGTAGAGCGACCGGTCGAGCGGATGGGTGTCCGTCATCGAGTCGTACGGATCCCACAGTTCGACGCTGGTGTTGAGGTACCGCACGCCATGATCGCGACACCACTGCAGCACCGTGGGGTTGTCGATGTTCCAGGCGAGGTCGAGCAGCAGGTCGCCGCTGCCGACATGCGCCGACAGGAACTCGTCGACATTGTCGGGCGTGAGGCGCCCCTGCTCGTAGCGGACGCCGCGCTCGAGGGCCCACGCGATGCGGTGACGGTTGTCGACGAAATCGACGACGGTGACCCGGGACGGCTCGATGCCCAGATCCCTGACGAGGAGCGGGACGACGGCCTGCGCCACCGAACCGCAGCCGAGCACGAGGACGCGCTCGGGGAGGAACGTCATTCGGCGAACTCGGGGGTCAGGAGCGTGAGCTCGCGCTCGATCGTCTCGGCCTGGGCGGCGGCGTAGATGCTCTGCCAGTCGTAGGCAATGCCCTTGCGGCCGTGGCCGAAGGTGTCCGACTGGTCGGAGGTGTGGATGTGGTCACCAGCAACGGTGGAGGTGGTCATCGCAGCGCCCTTTCGAGACGAAGGAGTGGGATCAGGTTCCTTTCCGGCCGGCCAGTCCGGCGCGAAAGCAAGCGGGACCATAACCACCGAGTTCGGCCCGTGCTACTCACTGATTCATCAGACAGGCGCGCTGACCGGTTGATCAGACTGACTCACCCGGAGGTCAGCGCGCGACGGCGGCCGGTGTCAGTTCACCTGTCGGCCGCGATCGGCCCAGTACGGCTCGCGCAGCTTGAACTTCTGCAGCTTGCCGGTCGCCGTGCGGGCGAGGCTGTCGCGGAACTCGACGCGCTTGGGGCACTTGTAGCCGGCGAGCTTGGTCCTGGCGTGCGCGATGACGTCGTCCTCGGTGAGCGCCGATCCGGGCGTGAGCACCACGAGTGCCAGGACGAGCTCGCCCCACTTCTCGTCGGGCACGCCGATGACCGCGACCTCGGCGACCTCGGGGTGGCTGAACACGGCGTCCTCGACCTCGATCGAGCTGACGTTCTCGCCGCCGGAGATGATGACGTCCTTCTTGCGGTCGCTGATCGTGACGTAGCTGTCGGCATCGATGAGGCCTCCGTCGCCGGTGTGGAACCACGACACGCCGTCCGGGTCGTCGGAGCACGGATGGATCGCGTCGGCCGTCGCCTGCGGCTGGTCCCAGTAGCCGTCCATGATGTGGTTGCCGCGGGCGAGCACCTCACCGTCGGGACTCGTGCGCAACTCGACGCCCAGCGCCGGCGCACCTGCACGGCTCAGGCGAGCGGCTCGGTCGGCGGGGGTGAGGTGGTCGTACTCCTCGCGGCCGCGGTTCATGGTGAGCAGTGGCGTGGTCTCGGTGAGTCCGTAGATCTGGATGAACTCCCACCCGAGCTCGGTCTCCATCCGCTCGATGGTCTTGGTCGGCGGAGGCGCGCCGGCGCACACCATGCGCACACGATCGCGGCCGGGGATCGGCCCGTCCCATGTCGCGGCTGCGTCGAGGATCGCGTTGGCGACCGCCGGCGCGCCGCACAGCACGGTGACGCCGTGCTGCTCGATGCGCCGCAGGATCTCCGCACCGTCGACCTTGCGCAGGATGATGTGTCGTCCGCCCATCCCGGTGACGGCGTAGAGCACACCCCATCCGTTGCAGTGGAACTGCGGCAGGGTGTGCAGGTACACGTCGCGGTCCGAGATGCCGAGCTGCCAGCCGAACACCGTGGCGTTCAGCCAGATGTTGCGGTGCGTCAGCTGGACACCCTTGGGCCGGGCCGTGGTGCCGCTCGTGTAGTTGATGGTGGCGGTGGCGTCCTCGTCGTACTCCCAGGCCACCGGCTCGACGTCGTAGCGCATGAGCAGCGCGTCGGTGGCACCCCCGATGACGTACTTGTGCTCGCACTCGACGTCCGCGAGCGCGCTCTCCAGCTCGGGGTCGACCAGCAGCACTCGTGCACCGCAGTGGCCGACGATGTAGCGCACCTCCTCGGCGACGAGGCGGAAGTTGATCGGTACCAGGACGCGGCCGGAACCGCTGACACCGAACAGCATCGTCAGGAGGCGGGCCGAGTTCTGGCTGACGATGGCGACCCGCTCGCCGGTGCCGATGCCGAGTGCGTCGAGCCCGGCCGCGAACGCGCGGGCACGGCGCGCCATCTCGGCGTTGGTGTACGACCCCCACGTGTCGGCCGGCTGGTGCGGCTCGTCCACCACGCCGATGCGATCGGGGTACACCTGCTCGGCGCGGCGGAGGAAGTCGGTGACAGTGAGGGCGACCTTCATGGTGCGCATTGTTGCAGGGGTGACCGGACCGCCCTGACGGCGAGCACTGGCCGTGTCCGCCGGACCGGCCGCCCGCGGGGGTACCCTCCACAGTCGACATGTCTGAGAACTCCCGCCCGTCGGGCGGCCGGCGCCGCTCCCGCGGCCCCCGCAACCACGACGCTCCCCGCGAGTCCGTCGACGCGAAGGTCGCCCAGGCCACCTTCCACCTCACGATGGACGACTACGTACCGACCGGCTTCGCCGCACTCGGCGTGCCCGCCCAGGTCGACCTCGGCCTGCAGGCCGCAGGCTTCGCCGAGCCGTTCGCCATCCAGACCAAGGCGATCCCCGTCGCGATGACCGGTCGCGACGTCTGCGGCCGGGCCAAGACGGGGTCGGGCAAGACGCTCGCCTTCGGTGTGCCGATGCTGGCCCGCCTGCAGGGTGTGGGCGAGCCCAACCGCCCGCGCGGTCTGGTGCTCGTGCCCACCCGCGAGCTGGCGCTGCAGGTGTCCGAGGTGCTCGCGCCGGTGGCGCTGGCCAGTGGCCATTCGGTGCTCGCCGTGTACGGCGGTGCCTCGCGCCAGCAGCAGATCGAGGCGCTCAACGTGGGCGTCGACGTCGTCGTCGCCACGCCGCTGCGGCTCATCGACCTGCTCAAGGAGAACGAGCTGCAGCTCGACGCGGTCGAGATCGTCGTGCTCGACGAGGCCGACCGCATGGCCGACGACGGTTTCACGCCGCAGGTCGAGTGGATCCTGCGCAAGGTCACCGGCGCGCACCAGACGATGCTGTTCTCGGCGACGCTCGACGGCGACGTCGCGCACCTCGTCGCGCGGTACATGACCGACCCTGAGGAAGTGGCGATCGATGCCGCCACCGACACGGTCGGCACGATGCACCACCTGTGGCTCGCGGTGCACCACATGGACAAGGACCGGGTCGTTGCGTCGATCTCGTCGTCGATCGCCAAGACCGTCGTGTTCTGCCAGACCAAGCGCACGTGTGACCGCGTCGAGCGCAACCTGCAGGAGATCGGCGTCAAGGCGGCCGCCATCCACGGTGACCTCAGCCAGGTGTCGCGCGAGAAGGCGCTCAAGCGCTTCACCGACGGGCAGCTCAACGTGCTGGTCGCCACCGACGTCGCGGCACGCGGCATCGACATCGACGACATCGGTGCAGTCATCCACTACGAGCCTGCTGGCGACGTGAAGGACTACCTGCACCGCAGCGGCCGCACGGCTCGCGCCGGCCGTGACGGGTGGGCGGTCACGCTGGCCGAGTACAACCAGCACACGCAGGTGCGCATCCTGCAGCGGGCGCTGCGGCTCGAGCCGACGCCGCCCGTCGAGGTGTTCAGCAACAACCCGAAGCTGAAGCACCTGCCCGACTTCGAGCTGGACTGAGGTCGGCGGACCGACCGGGGGTCGGCCGGGGCAGACGAAGGTCGACCGGCGTCAGCGGTTGACGAGCCACGACGGGCGCGACGTCTCGTACGAGTCGATGTCGGCTGCGTGGCTCAGGGTGATGCCGATGTCGTCGAGGCCGTTGATGAAGCGGTGCTGTGTCTGGGCGTCCATCGGGAACGATGCAGTGATGCCCTTCGACGGCACCTCGATCGTGAGCCGCTCGACGTCGACGACGATCTCGACGCGGTGGTCCTCGTCGATCGCGTCCCACAGTTGCTGCACCACCGACTCGGGCACCACGACGGGCACGAGGCCGTTCTTGGTGCAGTTGTTGCGGAAGATGTCGCTGAAGCTGGGGGCGATGACGGCGTCGAAGCCGCCCTGCTGGATCGCCCAGACCGCGTGCTCGCGTGACGAGCCGACGCCGAACGACGGACCCGCCACGAGGATGCTCGCACCGACGTAGCGCTCGTCGTTGAGCACGAAGTTGCGGTCGTCGCGCCACGTGCTGAACAGGCCCTTCTCGAAGCCCGTGCGCTCGACGCGCTTGAGCCACTCGGCGGGGATGATCTGGTCGGTGTCGACGTCGCTGCGCTTCAGCGGCACGCCGCGGCCCTGGATGACTCGAACGGCCTTCATGACAGATCCTCCGGGGTGGCGAACGTGCCCTTCACCGCAGTGGCGGCGGCGACGGCGGGGGAGACGAGGTGGGTGCGACCGCCGCGGCCCTGGCGGCCCTCGAAGTTGCGGTTGCTGGTGCTGGCCGAGCGCTCGCCGACCGCGAGTTTGTCGGGGTTCATCGCGAGGCACATGCTGCAGCCCGGCTCGCGCCAGTCGGCGCCGGCTGCACGGAACACCTCGTGCAGACCCTCGGCCTCGGCCTGCGCCTTCACGGCGTGGCTGCCCGGCACCACCATGACGCGCGGCACGGTGACGGTGCGGCCCTTCATGACCGCAGCAGCAGCTCGCAGGTCCTCGATGCGGCTGTTGGTGCACGAGCCGATGAACACGGTGTCGACGGCGACGTCGCGCATGCGGGTGCCGGGGGTGAGGCCCATGTACTCGAGCGAGCGGGCGACGGTCTCGCGGGTCGTCGGGTCGGCGAAGTCGTCGGGCGACGGCACCGACCCGTCGATGCTCGTGACCTGGCCGGGGTTGGTGCCCCAGCTGACCTGCGGGCGCAGCGTCGCCGCGTCGATGACGACCTCGGTGTCGAACACCGCGCCGGGATCGGTGGCGAGCGTGCGCCAGTCGGCGACGGCAGCGTCCCAGTCGGCACCCTTCGGGGCGTGCGCACGGCCCTTCAGGTACTCGAACGTGACCTCGTCGGGCGCGACGAGCCCGGCCTTGGCGCCCGCCTCGATCGTCATGTTGCACAGCGTCATGCGCCCCTCCATCGAGAGCGCACGGATCGCCGACCCGCGGTACTCGATGACGTGGCCGATGCCGCCGCCCGTGCCGATGCGGCCGATGATGGCGAGCACGATGTCCTTGGCGGTGACGTCGGCGGGCGCGGTGCCCTCGACCGTCACGCTCATCCACTTCGGTCGGCTCTGGGGGAGGGTCTGCGTGGCGAGCACGTGCTCGACCTCGCTGGTGCCGATGCCGAACGCGAGCGCACCGAACGCGCCGTGGGTCGCCGTGTGGCTGTCGCCGCACACCACGGTCATGCCGGGCAACGTGCGGCCCTGCTCGGGGGCGATGACGTGCACGATGCCCTGACCGGGGTCGCCCATCGGGAAGTTGACGATGCCGAACTCGGCCGTGTTCTGCCGCAGCACCTCGACCTGCCGGGCGCTGATGGGGTCGGCGATCGGGCGGTCGATGTCGGCCGTGGGCACGTTGTGGTCCTCGGTGGCGACCGTGAGGTCGGGGCGACGGACGGTGCGACCGCTGAGGCGCAGCCCGTCGAAGGCCTGTGGGCTGGTCACCTCGTGGACGAGGTGGAGGTCGATGTAGAGCAGGTCGGGCTCGCCCGGGGCGGTGTGCACGACGTGGCGGTCCCACACCTTCTGGGCGAGGGTCCTCGGACTCGTCGACATGTCTCCCACTTTCCGTGTCGGGGTCAGGCGGGCAGTGTACGGGTGGTCCGCGTGCGGTCCCAAGGTGGTCGGCGGGCTCTCGGCCGGCTGCCCTGCCGACCGGGTCGGCACGGTGCACCCAACGGGGCATGACCACCACCGAGCATCCCTCGACCGGCGGCGAGACCGCCCCCACACTGGCGCTGCGGCTCGCCCGCTGGTTCGAGGCCCGCCTCCACGACACCGTCGTGGCGCACTCGTCACAGCTCCGTCTGTACGCGCTCGCCGTGCTCGATCCTGACGAGCTGGACGTGTTGGGTCCGCGGGCCGTCCGCGTGCAGTTCGTCGCCGAGGCGCCGACGCTCGACCGGCTGCGCGCAGCACCGGGGCTGGAGGCGGCACGTCAGGGCGACGCCGTGGCGTTCGTCAGCACGCAGTGGATGGTGCCGTCGGGGCACCGTCCGAGCAGGCCGGGCGACCTGCTGCGCCGACGGCGGGCACGGGTGGTGCAGGTCGTCACCGACCACGGTGCGGCGGCAGTGGCCCGCTACGACGACGCCCCGGACATCGTGGTGCTGTCGACCGCGGCCTGAGGCGCGGTGACGTGTCAGCGATGCGTCAGCCGCGGAGTCCGGCGAGCCATTCCTGCTCGCGGTGTGCGAGCGGCGTGCTCGGGGGGCCCTGCACGAACGGCCACAGCTCCTCTGCGATGCGACGGTAGTTGCCCGAGGCACGCAGCTCGCCGAGCAGCGCGTACAGGCCGAGGTTGATGCGCTGGATGAAGACGAAGGCGCGTGGCACCGTGGCGTACTGCGCGATCGGGCTCGTGCGGTCGAAGGTGTGGCGCACGATGCTGCTGGCGTACTCGCTGCTCCAGGTGACGTCGCGGTCGTCGCGCACGCTCTCGTAGAAGTGGCTGAAGTACGCGCCCACCTCGTCGTCACTGGATGGGCACTCGGCGCGGATCTTGCCCGCACCCTCGAGGATGCGGCGGAAGGCTGTCCCGTCGTGACGGTAGGCGGCGGCCTCGACCATGCGGATGAACGTGTCCATCTCGCCGTGGTCGAAGTGCTTGACGAGGCCGAAGTCGAGGAACGTGACGCGGCCGTCGCCGTGGAACAGGTAGTTGCCCGGGTGGGGATCGCCGTTGAAGGCGCGCATGCCGTAGAGGCTGCGGAACACGAAGCGGAACAGTGACTCGCCGACGAGGTCCTTCTCGTCCTGCGGCCACTCGAGGACGTCGCGCCACGTGCTGCCGGTGACGAGTTCGCTCGTGATGACCGTGGCGCCGCTGTGGCTCGGGATCACCTCGGGCACGTGCAGGAAGGGGTGGCCGCGGTAGTGGTCGGCGAAGAACTGCTGGTTGCGCGCCTCGAGCCGATAGTCGAGCTCCTCGGTGAGCCGCTCCTTGACCTCGCCGACCAGTTCGGAGGGGTCGAGGCCGCCGAACCCCTGCTGCAGGACGAGACCGAGCAGGTCGGCGTTGCGCAGGTCGGCACCGACCGCGTCGGCGACACCGGGGTACTGCACCTTGACGGCGACGGCGCGCTCGGTGTTGGTGCGCGGGTCGACCACGACCGCACGGTGCACCTGGCCGATGCTCGCAGCGGCAATCGGGTCGGGGTCCCACTCGACGAACAGCCGGTCGGGGCTGCGGCCGAACTCGCGCTCGACGACCTCGGCCGCGAGATCGGCGCTCATCGGCGGTGCGCTGGCCTGCAGTTGGCCGAGTGCCTCGCGCAACGGGGCAGGCAGGCCCTCGTCGAGGAAGCTGGCCATCTGGCCGAGCTTCATTAGGGCGCCCTTCATGCTGCCGAGACGATCGGCGACGGCCTCGGCGGGGCGCAGTTCGCGCTCGCGGGCGAGCTCGACGCGGCGCTCGGCGGACGCGAAGAGCTTGCGGGCCGCCGTGCTGGCGTAGGTGGCGCCGACCGCCGCGCCGAGCCGGGCGACGTCGGCGTTCCGTTGGGTCCGCGACGTGCGCACGTGCAGGCGGCTGCGTGCTGGTGGGCGCCCGTCGCGACGACGCTCGCGTCGCACGAGGCGGGCGAGTGCCGCCGTGGCGGCGCTGACCACCCCGGCCACGAGCAGCACTCCGCCAGCACGGCGGGCGCGGGAGCGGCGGATGGTCATCAGCGGGCCGTGACCGGAATGGCAGCGCGCTCGATGACCGAGTGGCACGCCCGCAGCAGCGTCGGGACGAATCGTTCGGCGCGCGACGCGACCGAGTCGTGGTCGCCGTCGACCCGGAACGCCTCGACGTCGGTGAGCCCCTCGAAGTACTTCACCTGGCGGTGCAGCGGCACCACCCGGTCGCGCAGGGTGACGACCACCGATGCGGGCACGTCGATCTCGGCCAGCCACGGCCGTGCGTCGAACCTGCCGATCGCGCGGCCGGCCTCGAGCACCATGCGCCAGTCGTGTCGCGCCGCCTCCTGCACCGCCCACGGCTCCCACGTCTGCTGCTTGCGCTGCAGGTAGAACTGGTCGGTCAGCCACTGCTGGGTCTGTGACGGTGTCAGCCGCGCGAGTGCGGCGAGTCCCGACAGGCCGAGGAAGCCCATCCGTTCCTGGCGCGACGACGTGAAGTGCGGCGACGTCGCGCAGAACACCAGCCCGTGGACGCGCTGGGGGTGGCGCCGCCACGTGAGCGCCGCCACGGTCCCGCCCATCGAGTAGCCGACCGGGAGGCAGCGCTCGATGCCGAGCACGTCGCACACCGCGATGGCGTCGTCGGCGCAGTCCTCGAGGCTGAAGGCGCGGCGAGAGCGGATGCCGCGGCCGTGCCCGCGGTGGTCGAGTGCAACCACGCGGTAGTGCTCGGCGAGCGGTGCGTAGCACGTGTAGAAGTTGAGGTCGGCCGACGCCGTCCACCCGTGCAGCAACAGCACGGTGGGCGCACCGGGTGGGCCGTCGACCGAGCGCACGAACGTGGTGCCCCTGCCCGGCAGGTCGACCGGCTCGCCGTGGGGCAGCGCGGGGTGGCGGACGCGGGTCACGCGCCGGTTTCCACCTCGAGGATGCGCACCTTCAGCACACCGTTGGGTGCCTGGTACTCGACGATGTCGCCGCTCGCCTTGCCCATCAGCGCGGACCCGAGCGGCGACTGCGGGCTCATCACCTGGACGTCGTCGGTCTGCTCCTCGGGGTGACCGATCAGGTACCGCTCGGCCATGTCCTCGTCGTCGCCGTCGTACAGGATCGTGACGATGCTGCCGGGGCCGACCGAGCCGTCGGCGTTCGGTTCGACGATCTCGTGGTTGTCGGGGTCGAGGAGGTGCTCGAGGTGCCGGATGCGGCCCTCCATGTGCCCCTGCTCGTCCTTGGCGGCGTGGTAGTCGCCGTTCTCGGAGAGATCGCCGAGGAGGCGGGCTGCCTCGATCTTCTGGGCGATCTCGATGCGGCCGCGAGTGGTCAGGTCGTGGTGCTCGGCCGTCAGGCGCTCGAAGGCGGCTCGGGAGAGGTGGTGCGTGGCCATGACACTGCCAACCTACCGGCGGGTCGCAGAGGGCCTCCACCCCTGCCCGACACCGTCCCGGAGCCGATCGACAGGGCGCGACGCGCCCGCCGCCGGCGGCGCCGAGGGCTGAGCCAATCGGGTGGCCACCGGCCCGAGGCGGTACCGTGCAGGCCCGTATGGCACATCGCATCGCAGTCATCGGGGGCGACGGAATCGGTCCGGAAGTCACCGCAGAGGCCCTGAAGGTGGTGCGCGCCGCTGGCGTCGCCATCGACACCGTCGACTTCGACCTCGGCGGGGCCCGCTACCTGCGCGACGGCGAGATCCTCAGCGACGCCACGCTGCAGCAACTGCGGGCGTTCGACGCGATCCTGCTCGGCGCGGTCGGCACGCCCGAGGTGCCGCCCGGTGTCATCGAGCGCGGTCTGCTGCTGAAGATGCGGTTCGAACTCGACCTGTACGTCAACCAGCGCCCGTTCGTCGGCACCGCTCCGGGCGGCACGGTGCCCCACGACTTCATCGTCATCCGCGAGAACACCGAGGGTCCGTACGTGGGCGAGGGCGGGGTCCTGCGCAAGGGCACGCCGCACGAGGTGGCCACGCAGGGCTCGGTCAACACGCGCATGGGCGCCGAGCGCGCGATCCGGTACGCGTTCGAGCTGGCGATGACCCGCCGCAAGCACGTCACGCTGGTGCACAAGACCAACGTGCTCACGTTCGCCGGCGACCTCTGGCAGCGGGCGTTCAACGCCGTCGCCGC
>JBMSSR010000046.1:0-14243 GCA_049424465.1 Ilumatobacteraceae bacterium | reverse complement strand
GGCACGGCACTTGCCCGACTCGGCCGCGAGGCCGCCGAGTCCCGACGGTTGCACCGCGTCGTCGAGTTGGCCGGTGGCTCACCCGACGACGTGCGCGGCGAGGACGTACGTACTGCGGCTGCCGAGGGTGACGCCGAGGCGCTCGCGGTCGTCGACGAGTTCGCGCGATGGGTCGCCATCGGCCTCGTCAATCTCACCAACCTGCTCGATCCCGATCGCTTCGTGCTCGGCGGTGGGCTCGCCGAGTCCTTCGAGCTGTACCTCGACCCGGTCCGGCGGTGGTTCGGCGAACTGCTCTATGCGCCGGAACTGCGCCCACACCCCGATCTCGTCGCTGCGCGCTTCGGACCGCGGTCGGGTGCCATCGGCGCGGCACTGCTCGTCGACGCGCACTGAGCTGCCACCCGACGCGTCGCGATACTCACCCCGACCGCGAAGGGGGTCGCCGGTAGGCTGCGCCGACTATGGAATTCCGTCGCATCACCACGCTGCCGCCGTACGTGTTCACGATCATCAACAACCTGAAGGTCGAGGCCCGGCGTGCAGGTGTCGACGTGATCGACCTGGGGTTCGGCAATCCCGACATCCCGTCGCCCGACATCGCGGTCGAGAAGCTGGCCGAGGCGGCACACATGGCCAAGAACCACCGCTACTCGCTCAGCCGTGGCCTGCCGAAGCTGCGCGAGGCCGCTGCCGACCTGTACCAGCGTAAGTGGGGCGTCACCCTCGACCCCGACACCGAGATCACCAACACGATCGGCTCGAAGGAGGGCTTCAGCCACCTGATGTGGGTGCTGCTCGACCGCGGCGACGCAGCGATCGTGCCGAGCCCCAGCTACCCGATCCACATCTTCGGTCCGCTGTTCGCGGGTGCCGACCTGCGCCAGGTGCCGATGCGTCACCTCGCCGACCCGCGTGTGCAGGGTGACTTCACGGGCGACTTCTTCGACAGCCTCACCACGGCGTACGACGTCGGCTGGCCCAAGCCGCGGGTGCTCGTCATCAGCTTCCCGCACAACCCCACGGGGGCCGTGGTCGACCTCGACTTCATGCAGCGCGTCGTCGACTTCTGTCGCGAGCGCAACATGATCGTCGTGCACGACTTCGCGTATGCCGACATGGGCTTCGACGGGTACACGCCGCCGAGCATCCTGCAGGCAGAGGGCGCCAAGGAGTGCGCCGTCGAGCTGTACAGCATGACGAAGAGCTTCTCGATGGCCGGCTGGCGAGTGGCGTTCCTCGCCGGCAACGCCGAGGTGGTGCAGGCGCTGGTCAAGCTGAAGAGCTATCTCGACTACGGCACGTTCCAGCCCATCCAGATCGCTGCGACCGTGACCATGAACGAGGCCCCCGACTTCCCGCGCGAGGTGACCGAGGTCTACCGCGGGCGTCGTGACGCGCTCATCGACGGACTCGCGCGCATCGGGTGGGAGGTCCCCAAGCCGAAGGGCTCGATGTTCGTCTGGGCGCCGATCCCCGAGGCGTACGCCGACATGAACTCCGTCGAGTTCTGCTCGATGGTGGTGCGCGAGTGCGAGGTTGCTCTGTCGCCCGGCGTGGGCTTCGGCCCGGGGGGTGAGGGCTTCGCCCGCTTCGCGCTCATCGAGAACGAGCAGCGCATCGCACAGGGCAGCCGCAACCTGAAGAAGGGTCTCACCCGCCTCGGCTGAGCCTGCCGCCCCGCGCGCTGCTGCGGGAACGCGAAAGGGGCCGGGGTTGCCCCCGTGGTTCAGCTGGTGAACGACGTGGCGATCGGGTAGAAGCGCAGCTGGGCGAGCTTGAAGTCGCTGTTGACGACGTAGTCCCACCAATAGCTGGCGCCGGTGCGGCCGAACAGGTAGTCACGCGTGTCGCACGTGCCGTTGAGGTCGGAGTCCCAGCACACCGTGAGCAGCTGCTTGCTCACGTTGGTGAAGGTCGACTTGCCGGTGCTGCGCACCTGGGTGACGACGTTGCCCTCGCCGACCGAGCAGTACGTGCCCGTCGTGTCGGTGAAGCAGCTCTTCAGGTGGATGCTGCCGCCCGGCTTGCCGAGGACCCGCATGTACACGCTGTACGAGGTGGTGCAGGTGTCGCCGATGGGGCAGCCGGTGATGCCGTCGCCGGGGATCGGGTCGGGACTGGGCAGCGCGAACGTGCCGCCGTTGGCGTCAGTGGCGTTGCCGTCGAGCACCTGGAACCCGCCGCCGGGGGCGCAGTTGGCCGTACCGGACTGGCACAGGTAGATCTTCGGGTTCGAGGCCGTCGCCGACACGAAGATCGTGCGCGTGTTCGAACCGGTCATCGAGGCGGTCTTGCCCTTGGGCACACCGATGATGTTCAGGTTGTAGTGCGGGCCGCTCGGAGCGCCGGTTCCGGCCTGCGAGCTGGTGGCCGAGGCGGCGACCGCCCCGGTGATGACGAGCGCCGCGGTGACGAGCGCGGTGACGGACTTGCGCATGAAGTGCTCCCTTGTTGCCCCGAGTGGACGGGCCGAACGTACCATCGGTTGGTCACGACGTGGAACCAAGGGGCCATTCGGCCCATTTCTGCGGTCTGGTGGCCACGGACCGTGGTCGGCCGGCAGGCGGGTGGGTCCGGTGGTTCAGAGCACGCCGAGGCGGTGGGCCTCGGCGGTCAGGCGGTCCCGGTGGGCTGGGTGGGCGACGCCGATCAGCGCCAGTGCCCGCTCGCGGACCGTGCGCGAGCGCAGCTCGGCGACCCCGTACTCGGTGACGACCTTGTCGACGGTGTTCTTCGAGTTGGTCACGACCTCGCCGGCACCGAGCTGCGGCACGATGCGGCTGATCGATCCGTCGCCGGCCGTCGAGTGCAGCACGATGAAGCCCTGGCCGCCCTCGCTGTACATCGCCCCCCGTGCGAAGTCGACCTGGCCGCCTGACGACGAGTAGTACGTGCCGCCGAGCGTCTCGCTCGCGCACTGGCCGAGCAGGTCGACCGAGAGCGTCGCGTTGATGGACACGAAGTTGCGCTCGCGGCTGAGCAGGCGCGGGTCGTTGACGTACCGTGCGCTCCACAGCTCGACGGCGGTGTTCTCGTGCAGGAAGTCGTGCAGGCGGCGGGTACCGAGCGCGAACGTGCCGACCACCTTGGTGCGGTTGTGCAGCTTGCGCACGCCGTTGACGACGCCCTGCTCGACGAGGTCGACGAGACCGTCGCTGAGCAGCTCGGTGTGGACGCCGAGGTCGCGGTGGTGGGCGAGTGCCGACATGATCGCATTGGGGATCGCGCCGATGCCCGTCTGCAGGCACGCCCCGTCGGGGATGCGCTCGGCGACCAGCGCTGCGATGGCGCGGTCGGCATCACCGGTCGCAGGCGGCGGCACCTCGACGAGCGGACGGTGGTTCACCGTGTAGCCCTCGATCTGGCTGACATGGATCTGGTTACGGCCGAACGTGCGCGGCATCTGCTCGTTGACCTCGAGGAAGAACCGCGCCCGGCCGATGAAGCTGCTCGTGTAGTCGGCGCTGACCCCGAGGCTGAAGTAGCCGTGTCGGTCCATGGGTGCTGCTGCGGCGACGACGAGCGGGTCGTGTGCCCTGCGCTGGATGTGGCCGAACACCTCGCTGAAGTGGTTGGGCACGAGGTCGACCGTGCCGCGGCCGAAGCACGGCCTCGTGATGTGCGACAGGAAGTACGAGACGTGCCGCATCCGGTCGCCGAACTCGCCGTGCAGGTACCGGCGGTCGTGCAGTGCATGCATCTGGTGCACCGAGACGCCCTCGCCGAGCCCGTCGGCAGCGGCCTGCTCGAGCGCGTCGAGCAGCGCGACCGGCTCGCCGTTGCCGAGCGGCACGACGACGTGGCCGTGCGGCCGGAGGTGCTCGACGACGGCGCCCGCGGGGGAGGGTGAGACGTCGCGGTTCATGGCCGGGCCCAGTCTCGCGAGCGCTCGACGGCGCGGCGCCAGTCGTGGTGACGGGCGTCGGCAGCCGTCCGGTCGGTCGCGGGTGTGAACACGGCATCCTCGTGCCACTCGGCGGCGACGGCATCGAGCGACGGCCACACGCCCTCGGCGAGGCCGGCCAGGAATGCGGCACCGAGCGCCGTGGTCTCCTGGTCGACGGGGCGGCGCACGGTGATGCCCAGCTGATCTGCCTGCAGCTGCAGCATCGAGTCCATGACGGAGGCGCCGCCGTCGACTCGCAGGGCGGGGAGGTCGACACCGGCCGCGCCGCTCATCGCTGCCATTGCGTCGCGTGTCTGGAACGCCATTGCCTCGACGACAGCGCGGGCAAGGTGCGCGCGAGTGGTGCCGCGAGTGATGCCGACGATGGTGCCCCGCGCGTACGGGTCCCACCACGGGCTGCCGAGCCCGGTGAACGCCGGTACGACGACGACGCCGCCGCTGTCGGGGACCGATGCGGCGAGCGGGCCGATCTCGGCCGACGACGCGATGACGCCGAGACCGTCGCGCAGCCACTGCACCGCCGCGCCGGTGACGAAGATGGACCCCTCGAGTGCGTACGCCGTGGTGCCGTCCGCGAGGGTCCACGCAACAGTCGTCAGCATTCCCTCGGTGGGCGGTGGGCACGTGCTGCCGACATTGAGCAGTACGAAACTGCCGGTGCCGTAGGTGTTCTTCGCCATGCCCGGCGCGAAACACGCCTGTCCGAAGAGTGCCGCCTGCTGGTCGCCGGCGATACCGCTGATCGGGGTGCCGACGCGGAGACCGGTGTGCGCCGCGGCATCCCGGGCCACCTCGCCGAACCGGCCGCTCGACGGGCGGACGTCGGCGAGCGAGTCGATCGGCACGCCGAGCAGGTCGCACATCTCGCCGCTCCACTGCAGGCGCCCGATGTCGAACAGCATCGTGCGGCTCGCGTTCGTGGTGTCGGTGACGTGCGCTGCGCCGTCGGTGAGGCGCGACACGAGCCACGAGTCGATCGTGCCGATCGCGAGGTCGGTCGTCGGCACGTCGCGGTGCTGCAGCAGCCACGCGGCCTTGGTGCCGGAGAAGTACGGGTCGAGCACCAGGCCGGTCAGCTGCCGTACTCGCTCGAGGTGCCCGTCAGCGGCCAGTTGCTCGCACTGCTCGGCAGTACGCCGGTCCTGCCAGACGATCGCCGTGCCGTACGGCGCGCCGGTGCGTCGATTCCACGCGAGCACCGTCTCGCGCTGGTTCGTGATGCCGAGTGCCACCACGCGCCCCGCCCCCACCGTCGACACGACCTCGCGCAGCGTCGCGGCGACGGCTTCCCAGATCTCGTCGGCGTCGTGCTCGACCCAGCCGTCGTTCGGGAAGTGCTGGGTGAACTCGCGGTATGCGGCCACCACGGGGCCGCCGCTCGGTGACACGGCACGGCTGCGCACACCAGTGGTGCCGGCATCGATCGCGATGATCACGGGCGAGTCGCCGCCCTGTGCGGGCCATGCGGCACCGGATTGCATTTCGTCACCTCGCAGGGGTCGGGCGCCTCTAGATTCAGGGGCCGTGCGCGTCGGCATTCTGACAGGTGGGGGCGACTGCCCGGGCCTCAATGCCGTCATCCGCGCCATCGTGCGCAAGGGCGAGACGATGCACGGTGACGAGCTCATCGGGTTCCACGATGCGTGGGACGGAGTGATGGAACGCCGTTACATGCACCTCGACGTCGCGTCGCTGCGCGGCATGCTGCCAAAGGGCGGCACATTGCTGGGCACCCGGCGCGGGAGTCCGTACGACCATCCCGATGGCCCCGAGCGCGTGCAGGCGACGTTCCGCGAGATGGGTCTCGACGCGCTCATCGTCATCGGGGGCAATGGCTCGCTCACCGTGACGAGCAAGCTCTATGACGATCTCGGCCTACCGCTCGTCGGCGTTCCGAAGACCATCGACAACGATGTCGTGGGCACCGACGTCACGTTCGGCTTCCACACCGCAGTGCAGATCGCGACCGATGCCATCGACCGTCTGCACACGACCGCCGAGAGCCACGACCGGGTGATGGTGGTCGAGGTCATGGGCCGTCACGCCGGCTGGATCGCGACGCATGCGGGCATTGCCGGTGGAGCGACCGCAATCCTCATCCCCGAGCAGCCGTTCGACATCGACGAGGTCTGCAACCTGCTGCGCAAGCGTCACGAGCGCGGCCGGTACGCGTCGATCGTCGTGGTCGCCGAGGGTGCCGAGCCAAAGGCCGGCACGATGCACTCGCGCGACAAGGTCTACGACCAGTTCGGCCACGTGCGTCTCGGTGGCGTCGCCGAGACGATCGCCAACTCGATCGAGCACCACACCGGCTTCGAGACGCGCATGGTGCTGCTCGGCCACGTGCAGCGCGGCGGCACGCCGACTGCGTACGACCGTGTCCTCAGCACCAGATACGGCGTGGCCGCCATCGATGCCGTGCACCTGGGTGCGTGGGGCTCGATGGTCGCGATGCGCTGCAACGAGATCGTGCACACGCCGCTGCGCGACACCGTCGGCGGTACCCGCACGGTCGACCTGCACCTCTACCACGAGGTGGCCGAGGTCTTCTTCGGCTAGGCGCGTCGGTCAGGCCTGCGGGGTCGGGATCGCCGGATAGGCAGGCTGGGCGGAGGCGAGCAGGCCCGGGTAGTCGTACACCGACAGCGGTCTCGCCTGCAGTTCGCCGTCGCCCGACGGCCACTGCCGGTCGGCTCCGTCGACGAGGATGCGCACGGCACGCACCCCCGTGAGTTCCGATGCGGTGAACACGATCTGTGCGATCGCGCTGACGAGTGTGTCACCCGACAGCTCGAGCAGGGTCGACGTCACGTCGACGACGAGGGTGCCGCCGCGGAGCACCGCCGAGCGCAGCTCGGTACCGGTGGGGATGGCGGTACGGAACGTGGCGTCGAGCTCGTCGTCGTTGGGGCCCGCCAGCAGGGTGGTGAGCAGTGTCGTGGGCGACTCGTCGACGTCGCGCGGTACCGCGCCGATCGTCTGTGCCTGACCCGCGTTGTCGGGTGTGAGCAGGTAGATGCGCGCCGTGCCGGCTGCCTCGCCGGCCTGGCTGCCGGCGTCGATGCCGAGTTCGGTCTGCTGCAGCACCGGGACGTCGCGTGGCACGTCCTCGGAGGCGATCGCGCACCCGGCGAGCGCCGAGAGCGCGAGGAATGCAGTGACCGAGCGCGCCGCGATGCGTGCTCGGGTTCGACGAGCCCGGGTCACAGGCGCACCTCCTCGGCGGGGAGTTCGATCACGAAGCGGGCACCCGTCTCGCCATCCGTGCGGTCCTCGACCCACACCCGCCCACCGTGCATGCGGACGTGCTCGTCGACGAGCGAGAGACCGAGGCCGGCGCCGTCGGTGGCCGTGCGCCGGCCGGCGACGGCACCTCGCGCGAACCGTTCGAAGACGAGTTCGCGTTCGGCGGCCGGTACCCCGGGGCCGCGGTCCTCGACCGCGATGCGGATGTGCCCGAGCGGCTCACCCTCGCCGTCCGGCTCGGCAACGGTGATGCGCGCCTCGGCGGCAGCGGCATGCAGCCGGGCGTTGTCGATGAGGTTGGCGACGACGCGGGCGAGCCGGCGACGGTCGCCCCTGATCAGGACGCGCTCGGCGCGTTCGCTGACCTCGACAGGCGTCTCGGGCATGCTGCTGACAGCGACCGCCTGGCGTACGAACTCGGCGACGAGCAGGTCGTCCAGGTTGAGCCGGATGGCGCCGGCGTCGTAACGCGAGATCTCGAGGAGGTCCTCGACCAGGCCTTGGAAGCGTGCGACGTCGGCGACGAGCAGGTCGAGCGCCCGCTGCGCGCGCTCGGGCATCTCGTCACGTCGAGCCTCCATCACCCCGACACTGGCCGAGAGGGTCATGAGCGGCGAGCGGAGCTCGTGGCTGACGTCGCTCGTGAAGCGCGCATCGCGCTCGACCCGGGCCTGTAGCGCAGCAGCCATCTCGTTGAAGGCGTTGGACAGCACCATCAGGTCGTGGTCATCGGTCGGTGCCAGTCGCGTGTCGAGCCGGCCGCCGGCGATGGCCTGCGCAGCCTGTGCTGCCTCGACGAGTGGCCGTACTGCCCGGGCCGCCACGACGACACCGAGGAGTGCGCCTGCGAGCGTGGTGATGAATGCGGCGAACAGCAGGCTGAGCCGCACGCTGTCGAGTGTGGTCGCCGCATCGTCGAGCGAGACGAACTCGAAGTACGACGCGGTGGTGACGGTGAGCGGGATGCCGATCACGAGGACCGGCTCGCCCTCGATACGCGTGATGAGCCGCGCCGGCACACCGTCGTCGATGACGCGGGTCTGGAGCGCGAGAGGGATGACCTCGGGCGACGTGCGTGCCGAGCTCGCACTCCACGCACCCCGGTAGTTGAGCGCAAAGCCGCTCACGCCGAGTGATCGCAATCGCACGACAGCGGCCTCCGGCGACGGAGTCGTCGTGTTCAGTTCGTTCTGCGCGATCTGCGCGTTGCGGTAGGCCTGCTCGACGCCGGCCCGGTCGCGCTGGGTGACGACACTGCTGCGGGTGAAGCCGTACGCAACGGCGGCGAGGAAGGCCGCGAGCAGCAGCGCGCCGGTGGCGAACATGAACAGGATGCGGGTGCGGAGACCGATTCGGGTTGCCCGCAGCCTGGTCGCGGCGCCGACGACCGCCTCGACCGCCCGCCGCACTGCGGAGGCCGGCGTGTCGGGGGGAACCGGCTCGACGTCGTCGGTCACGACTGCAGTCGGTAGCCGAGTCCCCGCACGGTGACGACGTGGCGCGGATTGGCGGGGTCGGCCTCCACCTTCATGCGCAGTCGGCGTACGTGCACGTCGACGAGACGTCCGTCGTCGAGGTAGCCGCGGCCCCAGATGTGCTCGAGCAACTCCTCGCGGCTGAAGACGCGGCCCGGGTTCTGCGCCAGCTCGCACAGCAGGCGGAACTCGGTCTTGGTGAGGTGCACCTCGTTCCCGGCGCGCGTGACCTTGCCCTCGTCGGGCACGATCTCGAGTTCGCCGAAGACCAGGCGGGCGTGACCTGCGGCGGCAGGCCGGATGCGACGGAGCAGTGCGCGGATCCGTGCCGACAGCTCCTTGGGGGCGAACGGCTTGGTGAGATAGTCGTCGGCGCCCGCCTCGAGCCCGGCCACGATGTCGTGGGTGTCGTTGCGGGCCGTCACCATCACGATCGGGATGTCGCTCGTGCGCCGGATGGTGCGGCACAGCTCGAAGCCGTCGATACCGGGCAGCATGATGTCGATGAGCACGACGTCGGGGGAGGTGCGGGCGAAGACGTCGATGGCCTCCTCGCCGCTGCCTGCCTCGTCGACCGTCCATCCCTCGTCCTCGAGGGCGAGCTTGACGGCGGTGCGGATTCGTTCGTCGTCCTCGACGGACAGGATGCGGGTACCCACGTCCCCATGATGACAGGCCGGACGCTGGATCGGCGCGCGCTCAGCGAATCGAACGGCGTGTGGCCTCGACCTCGCGGAGCATCGACTCGAGCGCCGGGAACAGCGACGCCGGCGCGGCGACGACCCAGTCGCCCTCACCGGGGAGTCCGCTGCCGATGACACCGTCGGCGGCGCCAGCGGTGCGGCACCCGCTCTCTCGGGCGATGAGCGCGCCTGCCGCGTGATCCCACGGGCCGAGCCACTGCTCGAAGTACGCGTCCACCCGCCCCGCGGCGAGGTGACACAGGTCGGGAGCCGCGGCACCACAGCGACGGATGTCGCGGATGCGCGGCAGCACGAGGGCAAGGCGCTCGGCCTGCTCCGCCCGGCGTTCGCTCCGGTACGAGAAACCAGTGGCGACGAGGGCGGCGGCGAGGTCGGTGGCGCCGGTGCAGTGGATGCGCCGGCCATCGAGGTGGGCGCCGCCACCCGCGACGGCTGTGAAGAGTTCGTCCGTGGCGGGGACGTACACCGCGCCGGCCCGCGGCGCGCCGTCCACGGCGGCGGCGATCGAGACGGCATAGCCGGGCAGGCCGTAGAGGAAGTTGGTGGTGCCGTCGATCGGGTCGACGAGCCACTCGACGCCGCTCGTGCCCGCCACGCCGGTGCCCTCCTCGCCGACCACGCCGTCGGAGGGTCGAGCGTCGAGAATGCCGGTGAGGACGAACTGCTCGCTCGCACGGTCGAACTCGGTGACGATGTCGGTGGCGGTGGACTTGCTCGATGCGGCAGTGATGCCGTGCTCGGCCCGACCCCGGCGGACCATCCGGCCGGCGTCGACCGCGAGGCGTGCGGCGAGGTCGAGCAGGACCCGGTCGAGCTGTCCGTTCATCGATCGCCGGGTCGGCGCTGGCTGTCGAGTTCGCGCCACTCGCCGACGGCGCGGAGCACCAGGACTGCGACGACGCTCATGCCCAGCGCAGCGACCACTGCCCCGACGAGTGCACCGATTCCCCTGCCGGTCGCGCACTCACCGGCACACTGCAGGCGCACGAGGACGAAACCGATGATGCCGCCGGCGAGGCCACCGAGCAGGATCGCGACGAACGCAGCGACCCGGGCGGCGGGCGACGGGAGGGCCGAGAGGGGGCGGGCGTCGTCGTTCACCGTGCGCAGCGTATTGTCGGACACGGTGCGCACCACGGTCGTCATCCCCACCTACGACGAGATCGCGACGATCGAGCAACTGCTGCGCGCCGTGCGTGCGGCGGTACCGGCGGCAGGAATCCTCGTGGTCGACGACGGCAGCCCCGACGGCACGGCCGACCGGGCGGACGAGCTGGGTCGCGAGCTCGGCTCGATCGACGTGCTGCGCCGCGCCGGCAAGGCAGGCCTCGGCAGCGCCTACCGGGCGGGATTCCGCCGGGCGATCGACGACGGTGCCGAGGTCGTGGTGCAGATGGACGCCGACCTGTCGCATCCGCCCGACGTGCTGCCGGCACTGCTCGCCAATGTCGAGCACGGCGCCGACCTCGCGATCGGGTCGCGGTACGTGCCGGGCGGACTGACGGTCGACTGGCCGCGCCGGCGCCAGTGGCTGTCGCGGTGGGGCAACCGGTACTCGGCGGGTGTGCTCGGGCTCGCCGTCAACGACGCCACGGCCGGCTTTCGCGCCTACCGGGTCGACGCGCTGCGTCGTATCAATTTCGAGACGGTCCGGTCGGATGGGTACGGCTTCCAGGTCGAGATGACGTACCGGATGGTGCGGATGCGCAGCCGCATCGTCGAGTTCCCGATCACCTTCGTCGACCGCGCAGCAGGCACGTCGAAGATCTCCGGCAGCATCGTGCGCGAGGCACTGCTCCTCGTCGCCCGACTCTGGGTCGCCGACTTCTTCGGCCGCCGTCGCCGTCGGCACGAGGGGTACTGACGTGCGGCGCTGGTCGGTGGGTGGCGCGCTCATCCGGCACGGGGACGGACTCGTGCTGGTCGGGAACCGTCGCCGCAGTGGCACGCTCGAGTGGACGCCGCCCGGCGGGGTCATCGACCACGGCGAGACCGTGCTCGACGGCCTCGCGCGCGAGGTTCGCGAGGAGACCGGGTTGGTGGTCGTCTCGTGGTCACACCGCAGTTACACCGTGGTGGTCGAGGCGCCCGAGATGGGGTGGCGGCTCGGCGTCGAGGCGTGGGTGGTCGACCAGATCGAGGGCGACGTCTGCATCAACGACCCCGATGGCATCGTCGAGCAGGTGTACCACGCCCCGCGCGCCGAGGTGCCGTCCCTGCTGGCCGCCAGCCCGGCGTGGGTACACCTGCCGGTCGGCGCATGGCTCGACGGCGCCGAGGGTGCCGAGTACTCGTTCGTGCTGCGTGGTGCCAGCCGCGAGCAGTCGACGGTCGAACGCGTGCGATGACGGCAGCCCCGGCCCCGCGGGTCATCCTGCACGTCGACATGGACGCGTTCTACGTCAGCGTCGAACTACTCCGGCGGCCCGAACTGCGCGGCAAGCCGGTCGTCGTCGGGGGGACGGGCCAACGGGGCGTGGTCGCTGCGGCGTCGTACGAGGCCCGTCGGTACGGCGTGTACTCGGCGATGCCGAGTGTCACGGCCCGCCGTCTGTGCCCCACCGCGGTGTTCCTGCCCGGTGACCACGAGCACTACGCCGAGGTGAGCGCTGCGGTGCACGAGGTCTTCCACTCGGTGACGCCGCTGGTCGAGCCGCTCGCGCTCGACGAGGCATTCCTGGATGTGACCGGTGCGCTCCGGCTGCTCGGCGAGGGGTGCGAGATCGCTCGGCACGTCCGGCAGGCCGTGCTCGACCGCGTCGGGCTCGCCTGCAGTGTCGGTGTCGCGCCGAACAAGTTCCTGGCGAAGTTGGCATCGAAGGCAGCCAAGCCGCGGGCGACCCCGGCAGGTGTCGAACCGGGCCCCGGTGTGGTCGAGGTGTTGCGCGGCCACGAGCTCGAGTTCCTCCACCCGCTGCCGGTGAGTGCACTGTGGGGGGTCGGTCCGGCGACGCTCGAGCGGCTCGAGCGGCTCGGCATCCGCACGGTGGCCGACCTGGCGGTGCTGGGAGAACGCACACTCGTCGCCACGCTCGGGCGGGCGCACGGCGCGCACCTGCACCGCCTGTCGATGGCGATCGACGACCGGCCGGTCGAGTCCGATCGAGGGATGAAGTCGATCGGGCACGAGGAGACGTTTGCGCACGACCGCTTCACGCGCGACGAACTCGTGGTCGAGCTGGTGCGCCTCGCCGATGCAGTCGCAGGTCGGCTGCGCGCCCACGGCACGGGCGCCCGGACGGTGCAGCTGAAGATCCGGTTCTCGGGCTTCGACACCATCACCCGTTCGGTCACCGTGCCCGGCTCGATCGACACCGCGCACGCCATCGTCGCCGCGGCACGTCCGCTGCTCGACGCGATCGACCCGACGCCCGGCGTGCGACTGCTGGGGGTCAGCGTGAGCAACTTCGCCGATCCTGCCGAACAACTGTCGCTCGACGCACTGCTCGAGACCTCGGCCACGCCCGCCGACTGGGTCGCTGCCGAGACGACGGTCGACGCGATCCGATCGAGATTCGGCACGACCTCGATCGGCAAGGCGAGCGCCGTCGGGCGCGGCGGGATGCGCGTGGTCCGCAAGGGCGCGCAGCAGTGGGGCCCCGACCACGAGGGCGCCGACTGACACCAGTGGCGGGCAGCGCCGGGCCCGATGTGCCCCGTGCGTTGCCTCGCCCACCGAATTCTGCGAGGATTCGCTCGGCCCGCTGAGGAGTCGAGATGCCGCTCTCCGAAGACGAACAACGAATCCTTCGACAGATCGAGGAGCACCTTCAGCGCGACTCTGGTTTCGGACGGACGATCCATACCGTCCGTCACGGCAGTCGGCGTGCGCTGATGCTGTCGGTGGCCGGCACGGTGCTGGCCCTGCTGATGACGGTGGTGCTGCTCGGCGTCAGCCCGTGGTTGTCGTTCGCGGTCTTCGTCGGCGCGCTGGCGTGTGCGATCGTTGCCGTGCGCCACGGTGCGCTGTTGGGCGAGCAGGGACTCGCCAACTGGGCGGCGTCGGCGCGGGTGCGGGCCCCGCAGCCGTCACCCGGTCCCTCTGACGACGACCTTCACTGACGACGACCCTCTCCGACGAGCCGCACTGGCGTCAGTCGCCGTGACGAGCCGGTCGCGACCGGGGCAGTCGCCACTCGGTCCACGGCGTGCACCGCAGCACGACGCGTTGCACGGTACCCAGCCGCTCGCGCCGGCGTGCTGCCAGCCGTGCCGCGAGCCCATCGGCGCGCGTCGCGGTCTCGTCGTCGACGGGTTCGAGCGAGAAGACGACGCGGTCGACGATCCCGGCGAGCGCCGTGATGTCGTCGGCGTCCTCCGGTGACTCGTCGCCGGTCGCAGTCGCGAACTCGTGGGCGGTCGCGCCAGACGAGGTCGGGCCGCCCGAGCGCTCGATCATCGTGACCGCTCGGTACCACGAGCGAACCACCCGGGCGCGAGCGGGTCGGGCGTGGTGCCGGCGGGCCATTCGTCGTGCGACCAGGGTCGGTGCGGTGGCACCCCAGGCGAGCAGCGCGAGTCCGGCGAGTACCGCCCACGGCGTCGTCGTCGACGACGGGTCACCGGCGCCGGTCGCGACGGTGGTGGTCGGCACTGACGAGGTCTGGCCGGGCACGGTGGTGGTCGTCGTCGAGCCCGTGGCGTCAGGTTCGGTCGTCGTGGTCGGGGCGGCGTCGGGTCCGTCGTCCTGTTCGGCGGGCACACCGAGGTAGTCGGCTGCGTCGGGGCTGCCGCGACCCGGCGTGGGCTCGAAGGCCACCCA
Organism: Ilumatobacteraceae bacterium; assembly: GCA_049424465.1. GTDB lineage: Bacteria > Actinomycetota > Acidimicrobiia > Acidimicrobiales > Ilumatobacteraceae > UBA668. Next base: position 146 of record JBMSSR010000046.1, on the reverse strand, counting down.
GCCGATTCCGGCGAACCACACCTCGGGCCACGCATGCGCGTGTCGGCCGTAGACGCGGAACGTCGTGGGGCCGACCGCCTCGCCGGGGGTGAACCCGACGGCGACCCGCGCAGGCATGCCCAACGTGCGCGCCATCACGGCGAACG
>JBMSSR010000045.1:0-14323 GCA_049424465.1 Ilumatobacteraceae bacterium | reverse complement strand
CCGCGGCTCGTCGCTGCCCACGCCCGTGCCACCCCGGCAGCAGCCCGGCATGCTGCATCAACGTTTGCGTCCCCCATCTCGTCGTCCCCTTTCCATGTGGAGCACCGGCACCAGCGAACCGCGCTGCCACGTGCCGATGACGTCGGCGAACCACGCCTGAACCGCTGGTCATCGTATTCAGGCGCGATGGGTGGCCCCGCCAGCACCGCTCGGCGGGCCCCGCCACCCGTCACCGGTTTCCCCGGGCTCGGTCGGGCGACCGGCGGCGGACGTGCCTACGGTCGAGAGATGAGTGCTGGTTCGACCCGCTCGGTCTCGCCTGACTGTCCGTCACCGGTACGGCGCGCGGTGATGGTGCAGACGTGGGCCGATCTTGCGTACCTGCACTTCGAGTACGACGTCGCTGACGTACAGCGGCTGCTGCCCGAGGGTCTCGACGTTGACGTGTTCGGCGGCTCGGCCTGGGTGGGCCTCATCCCGTTCTCGATGCGAGGTGTGGGCCTCCCGCACCTGCCCGCCGTGCCGTACCTCGGGTCGTTCCCCGAGATCAACGTGCGCACCTATGTCACCCGCGGTGGCGTACCCGGTGTGTGGTTCTTCTCGCTCGACGTCAACCGCCTGCTGCCGGCGGTGGTGGCACGGGCGAGCTATCGGCTGCCGTACTGCTGGGGACGCGCCGAGCACCGGTTGGTCGGCAGCCGACTCTCGACCTCGGTCGCGCGTCGCTGGCCTGCTCCGCCACCCAGCGGTCCGTCTGCGATGCGCACGTCGCCGCACACACGTATCGAGCTCGAGGTCGGTGATCCGCTCGGCACACCGGACGAGTTCGACGTGTGGGCGAGTGCCCGATGGGGCCTGTACTCACGTGGCATCGGCCAGCGCCTCATGTATGCACCGGTGGAGCACCCTCGATGGGCGTTGCACTGTGCCACGCTGGTCGACCTTGACGACTCGCTCGTCCAGACCGCGGGGTTGCCGGCGCCGCGGGGTGCGCCACGGTGCCTGTTCTCACCGGGTGTGCCGGTGAGAATCGGCCGGCCGGTACGCGTCAGCTGGTAACCACTCGGCAACGGTGGGAACGCCGTTGCCGCGGGGATGTTGCACATTGCTCAGGGTTCGAGTGTCACGGACAGCCTGCGCTGGTCACCATGCGGCGCCGGCGATGACAGATGTCGCGAGGCGATCACGACACTCCGGTTGGGAAGCCAGGTGCGACGTCGACCTGCCCAGACCCGGGTGCCATCGACACTGAGACACAGGCGGCCCGTGACGATCCGACTGACACGGAGCGCGATGCCACTGCTGCACCAGTTCGCCCACGCGATGGGTGGTTCGGTGTGCACCGCGTGCAGCGCGGCGGGCCACGTCCCGGTCTCCAGCCAGTCGACGACCGAGTCGGCGACCGCTCGGCCGTCGAGTGCACAGACGTCGGCGGTCTCGGCGGGATGTACCAGGTTGCCGATCGCGAACACGCCCGGACGCTCGGAACGCCACCGATCGTCGACGACCGGCGCACGCGCGCCTGCAACCATCGACAGACCACTTCGGCGTGCCAGTTCGTGTTCGGGGACCCAGTCACCCGTGAACACCACCGTGTCGCAGGCGACGAACGAGCCATCCGTCAGTCGGACGCCCTCGACGCGGTCGTGGCCGATGATCGAGTCGATGTCGACGCCGGTGCGAATCGGCACGCGATGACGGCGTGACGTCACCAGTGCGAGCGGCCAGTAGGTCTGGTGGCGGGCGAAGGGCGTGACCATCGCGGCGACGCGACACCCGGCATGGGCAAGCGTCAGTACCGCGGAGAAGCTGACGTGCTCGGCACCGACGACGACCGCGACCTTGCCCACGCGCTGGTGGTGCAGTGTCGTGAACTGCTGGAGCGCACCGGTGGTCAGCACGCCGCTCGGTCGGTCGCCGGGCACCAGTCGCGCGGCTCGGGGTCGCTCGCGAACACCGGTGGCGAGGATGACGGCGTCCGCGTGCAGCGAGGCGGGGCCATCTGGTGTCGCGATGCCGACACGATGGCGGCCGGGTACACCCTCGACAGTGTCCAGCGCGGTGACGGTGGATCGTGTGCGTACTGCAGCACCCGCATCGAGGGCGAGCTGTACGAGTGAGCGTGCATATCTGGGCCCGGTCGTCACGCGGTGCAGGTCGCGCAGCCCGTAGCCAAGGTGATCGGTGTGCCGCGGAACGCCTCCCGCATCGCGCTCGCGCTCGATGACCGTGACGTTCACGGTGCCGCGCTGCCGCAGTTCGCGGGCGGCAGTGAGGCCGGCGGGTCCGCCCCCGACGATCACCACATGGGGCTCGCTCATCCGCACCCCATCCATGCCGACATCGACCGTCCGTCGGCGCGTGCGGCCGACGCACACACCTCGGCCGAGCAGTAGAAGCCCTGGCAGCGCCCCGCCAGCGCTCGCGTCCTGCGCCGGATGCCGTCGAGATCGCGGGCCGGTACGACTGCGGTGACCGCGGCGGTCACCTCGTCTCGGGTGACGCGTTCGCAATGGCAGACGATCTCCCCGCCGTGCAGGTAGGGACGGTCGAATGACTCGCCGAGCATCGGCATGTGTGCTGCAACCCAACGCTCCGGTGCGATGGACGTGCACCCGATGCCGTGGAGCAGTGATACGGCCTCTTCGGCGAGCGCCATCGATGCGGTGAGGCCGGTCGAGCGAATACCACCGAGGCACACGTACCGCGCATCGGCGTGTGCACTCAACTGGTAGTCGCTGTGCTCGGTCGCGGCGCGCAGTCCCGCATACACCGCCGTCACCTCTTCGCCCAGCAGTTCGGGGAGGATGCGGCGCCCCTTGTCGAGCAGCGCGTCGAGTCCGGCACGCGTCGACCCGGTGGCGGAGCGGTCGTCGACGTCATCTGCGGTCGGGCCGAGCATGACATTGCCGAAGACGGTGGGTGCCACGAGCACGCCCTTGGTGTGCGCTGTGGGTACCGGCAGCAGTGTGCGGTGCAACAGCCCACGCGCCAGTTTGTCGAACACGATCAGCTCGCCCCGCCGTGGCCTGATGGTGAACCCGTCGAAGCCGAGCATGCGATGCAGCGTGTCGCCGTGGAGCCCTGCGGCATTGACGACGAACGTGGCGCGCACGACCCGACCGTCGGCGCTGATCAGCTCGGTGGTGTCTGGCCCGCGTCGCACAGCGGTCACGGTCAGGCCGGTCAGCAGCCGACATCCATTCATCACGGCGTCGGTGGCGAATGCGAGCGGCGTACTCCACGGATCGATGATGTGCTCGCCGGGTACCAGCATGCCGCCGGTGATCCCGGCGCCGAGCCGTGGCTCGAGCTCGCGGGCCGTGGCGGCGTCGACGAGCGATGTGTCGTGGATGCCGTTCGCTGCGGCCTTCGCCTGCAGCGCCGGCAGAGTCGCCTGCTGTTCGTCATCCCACGCGACGAGCATCGCTCCCGTCGGCTCGACTGCGATGCCGGCGTGCGCGGCGTACTCGCGCAGCAGGTGGTACCCGCGCGAGACCAGACGCGACTCGACGGATCCGGGGGTTGCGTCGAAGCCGGTGTGGAGGATCGCAGTGTTGGCCTTGCTGGTGCCTGCACCGACGTCACTGCGGGCCTCGATCAGCACGACCCGCAGGCCGCGTCTGGTCAGCTCGCGCGCCGTGGCTGCACCCACCACGCCGGCGCCGACGACCGCGACGTCGAACACATCGTGTGCTCCGTCGACCGTGTTGGCGTGCCCGGTCATCGGTCCATCGTCGCGTCGGCGACCGCCTGCCACGCGGCGAGGCGTTCCTCGGCCTCATCGGGGCCGATCGACGGCTCGACGACTGCGCTCGGGGCCCAGGACCGGCTTCCGAGTGCTGCGCCGGCGCCGATCGAGGCGAAGGCGGCGACGCCGAGCGCCGTGGCGTGCGGCGAGGGGTACACCTCGACGGGACACTGCAGGAGGTCGGCCTGCACCTGCAGCATGGTGTGGCTGCGTGTCAGGCCACCGTCGACGCGCAGTCGGGTGAGCGGCGAACCGAGGTCGCGGCCTGCAGCGCTCGCCAGCAGTGCGACCTGGGCGGCGATGCCGTCGATGGCGGCACGAACCAGGTGGCCGCGCTCGGTGCCGAGCGACAGTCCGGTGAACGCCGCTCGTGCAGTGGGCTTCCAGTACGGGGCGGCCAGCCCTGCAAGGGCGGGTACGAAGGTGACACCTGCCGCATCAGGCACTGCGCTGCCCAGGCGATCGAGGTCGGCGGGCTCGTCCATGATGCCCATGTCGATGAGCCAACTCACCGCCGCCCCGACCGTGTACACCTGGCCGTCGAGGCACCACGTCAGCGTGTCGCCGAGCCGCCACGCAGGGCATCCGACGAGACCGTTGAGCGACCTGGTCGGTGTGTCACCCGTGCACGCCAACATGAACGCACCGGTGCCGTAGGTGCACTTTGCCTCACCCGCTGTGTGGCACGCCTCGGCGAAGAGTGCTGCCTGCTGGTCGACGCACGCGCCGGTGACGGGCACGCTGCTGCCGAAGTACGCGCACTCACCGAGTGGCTCGGCGTTGCCGACGATCATCGGGAGCGCCGTTCGATCGATGCCGAACACGTCGCATGCCTCGTCACTCCACTCGCCACGGTCGAGGTCGAGCAGCAATGTTCGACCGGCGGTCGCCACGTCCGTGACGAACGCGCCGCAGAGCCGGTTCAGCAGCCACGTGTCGGTGGTGGTGACGGTCGCGTTGTGCGGCACTCGACCGGTCGCGTGCATCCAGGCAATTTTCGGTGCGACGAAGTACGGGTCGAGCTCGAGACCGGTGAGGTGGGCAAGGCGCGTGCCGCGGTCACGGAGCCGGTCGCACACCTCGCTCGAACGGCGGTCCTGCCACACGATGGCGGGTCCGTGCGGCTCGCCGGTCGATCGATCCCATGCCAGGACCGTCTCGCCCTGGTTCGCAAGGCCGACGGCGCGAAGTGGTGGCGTGCCGGCGTGCGCCAGCGCGGCCCGACCTGCCTCGAGGACGCTCGCCCACAGCTGGTGCGGATCGACTTCGACGGCGCCGTCGGGCGATGCCGTCACCGCCACGGGAACCTCTGCGAGCCCGGCGACCGACCCGTCGTCGAGCACGACCACAGCCTTCGTCGCCGACGTGCCCTGATCGATGGCGAGTGTGGCGGTTCCTCCCACGCCCGCCACAGTACGCCGCCACCATCGGACGCCCGTCCAGTCTCGGGTCGGACAGCACTGGTCGGAGCGTCTAGTGTCCGTGCGCACTTGACACGTTCGACTGGACATCCGGTCGGGTCGGGCGGTCGGGTCGTCGTCCGCGAACAGGAGCAGCCATGTCGATTCCCACCCCGATCTCACGTCGAACCGTTCTCCAGGGGGCAGGTGCGAGTGCGCTGCTGTGGCTCCTCGCAGCATGTGGCGACTCGACGTCATCCGACGGCGGCACCGAGGGCGGCACCTCGAAGGAGATCGACCTGTTGACGGTGGCCTTCCCGAGTTCGCTGTCGAACATCTACCCGGGTCAGGAAGCCGGCAACTTCAACTACTACGTGGCCACACTCATCGCCGAGGGCCTCGTGGCGCCTGATGGAACCGGCACGCTGGTCGGCGCGCTGGCCGAGAAGTGGGAACAGACCTCACCCACCACGTACGTCTACACACTCCGCCCGGGCATCACCTTCAGCGACGGTTCGGCGTGCACTGCCGACGACATCGTGTACAGCGTCGGCCTCGCGAAGGACGAGGAGAAGTCGCCGAACACCTCGTACTACTGGGGCAATGTCGACAAGGCCGAGAAGACCGGCGACAACGAGGTCACCATCACCCTCGCGTCACCCGACGTCGCCTTCGAGTGGGGGCCGTGCGCCGCGAACGCGATGTGGGTCACTGCCCAGCGATTTGTCGATGCAGCGGGTGGCGAGATCGGCACCCCGGCGGCGGGCTTCGTCGGCACCGGGCCGTACAAGGTGGTCAGCTTCGAGCCCGACAAGGGCATCGAGCTCGAGCGTGTCGACACGTGGTGGGGTGGCAAGGCGCCGGTGAAGACGGTGAAGATCGAGTTCATCCCCGAGGAGGCCACGCGCATCCTCGCCCGCAAGTCGGGTGACATCGACATGGCGGTCAGCATCTCGCTCGACCAGGAGACTGCATGGGCCGGCACCGAGAACACCGACGTGCTGTTCGCACCCGACCGCAGCTACGTCGGCATCGACTTCAACACCGCGGTCGAGCCCTTCGACGACATCCACGTGCGCCGCGCCATCGCCTATGCGTGCGATCGCGCAACCTACGTCGCGAAGTTGCTCAACGGTCATGGCGAGGTCGCAACGGCACTCACGGTGCCCGAGCAGATCGAGTCGGTGAAGGGTGACGGTGCCCGCGAGGCGCTGAAGGCCGTGTTCGACCTGTCGTTCGACATGGCGAAGGCCAAGGACGAGCTCGCCCAGTCGAAGGTGCCGGACGGCTTCTCGTGCAAGGTCGGTGTGTCGAACAGCGCGCCGCAGGTGAGCCAGATGTTCCAGGCGCTCGCCGAGGCGGTCAAGGAGATCGGCATCACGATCGAGGTCGAGGAGATGCCCGTCGAGCAGTGGTACGACACCATCGGCTCCGCCGACTGGGGCCTCGCGTACATGTGGTACTTCAACGCCACGGGTGACCCGGCCGAGCTCATCGGCTGGTTCCTCAACGAGGGCAACCCGGCGACCTACAGCAACGACGCGGTGGCGGCGCTGATGAGCCAGCAGAAGGAAGAAGCCGATCCCGCCGCACGTGTCGAGCTGATCATCGAGGCTCAGCAGAAGGCGCTCGCCGACCTGCCGTACGTGCCGCTGTGGTGGGGACAGGCGGCGACCGCCATCAACTCGGCGTACACCATCGAGGACTTCGGCCCGTACACGCTGCTGTCACCGTGGACGCCGCGCATCCTCACCAAGGAGTGACCCGACACTTCGCCCGTGGCTCCCTCGGGCGGTTCGTCGTCGTCAGGCTGGCAGCAACGGTGGTGTTGCTGCTGACCCTGTCGTTCATCGTCTTCGGTCTGTTGCACCTCACGCCGGGTGATCCGGCGCGAAACCTGCTGGGGCCGAAGAACGCGACGCCCGAGTTGCTCGACAGCATCCGGCGCAAGTACCACCTCGACGAGCCGTTCGTCCGGCAGTACCTGCTCTGGCTGAATGACGTCGTGCACGGTCGCCTCGGCACGAGCATCCGCAGTGACACGGCGGTCACGTCGCTGCTGGGCGACCGGGTAGCGCTCACCTTCCAGTTGGCATCGATGGCGTTCCTCCTCACGGTGCTGGTGGGGGTGCCACTCGGCGTTGCGGCTGCGGGGCGTGCCGGTTCGACATTCGACCGCACGACGAGTCTCACCTCGATCGTGGGAGTCGGCGCGCCGACGTACGCGGTCGGTCTGCTGCTGCTGTACGTGTTCGGAGTGTGGCTCGATGTGTTCCCGGTGTACGGCAGCGGGGATGGCGGCCTCGACACGTGGTGGCACCTCGTGCTACCCGCCGTGACGCTGGCGTTCGGTATCGGCGCGATGGTGTTCAAGCTGACCCGCACCGCAGTACTCGGAGAGCTGCAGCAGGACTACGTGGCCTTTGCGCGCAGCCGTGGCCTCACTCGCCGCGACGTCCGGTGGCTCGTGCTGCGCAACGCGCTCATTCCCGTCGGCACGTCGCTCGGGCTCGTATTCGGGTTCCTGTTCGGCGGGACGATCCTCGTCGAGGTCACGTTCGCGCTCCCCGGCATCGGCGGCCTGCTCGCCAGCTCGGTCACCTTCAAGGACGTCCCTGTCGTGCAGGCCATCACGCTGCTCACGGCGGCCGTCATCGCTTTCACGGCACTCGCGGTGGACCTCTTCTACTGGGGGGTCGACCCGCGGGTGCGGAAGAGGAGGGCGTGGTGAGGCGCTGGCCGCTGACGCCGATGCTCAGCGCCATCCCGCTGGGGGTGGTCGGAGTCTTCGTGCTGTGCTCGCGATGGCTGGTCCCCGATGCCGTCGAGCAGGACATCCTGACCGGGGTCGTCGCGCCTGGTCAGGAGGGTCACTGGTTCGGCACCGACCAGCTCGGCCGCGACATCGCCAAGCTGGCGATCGCGGGTGCCCGCTCGGCGGTCGTGGGCCCCCTGGTGATCGCGCTCGGTTCGATGCTCCTGGGCCTGCTGCTCGGTACCGCGGCGGGGTACATCGGAGGCGCGCTCGATCTTGTCCTCTCCAAGTACGCCGACCTGTTGTTGGCACTGCCCACCACGCTGATCGCGCTCGTGGTGGCCGGTCTCGTCGATGGTGGGTACTGGGTGACGGTGCTCGTGCTGGTGGTGCTGTTCTCTCCCACCGACATCCGCATGGTGCGCGGTGCAGTCATCTCGCAGTCGACGCGTCCCTACATCGAATCGGCGAAGGTCCTCGGCCTCGGCCGGTTGCGCATCATGTTCCGCCACATCCTCCCCAACGTGTTGCCCATCGCGCTGACCACGATGCTGCTGAACATCGCGTTCGCGCTCGTCGCGATGTCCGCGTTGTCGTTCCTCGGTCTCGGTGTCGGACCTGGCGTGCCCGACTGGGGTCGGCAGCTCAGTGATGGTCGGGACCTGTTGGTGCAGAACTGGGGCGCGGTCGTGGTCCCCGGCGTGCTCATCATCGTCACTGCGGTCTCGATCAACCTCCTCGGCGACTGGCTGCAGGAGCACCTCGAGCAGAAGGCGACACAGCGATGACGGCGCTCGACGTCCGCAACCTTGCAGTGATGTCACCCGGTGGTGTCATCGTGTCGCATGTCGACCTCGCAGTGTTGGCCGGTCAGACCGTTGCGATGGTCGGCGAGAGTGGGTCGGGCAAATCGATGACCGCGAAGGCGATCACCGGACTACTGCCGCGCGGACTGGCAGCCACGGGGACGCTGCGGCTCGATGACAGCTCCGTTCAACTCGCCGACGGACCCACTGCACTGGACCTATTCCGTGGTCGACGCATCAGCCTCTTGCTGCAGAACCCGTTCACCAGCCTCAGCCCCGTGCACCGCTGCGGCCAGCAGATCGCCGCCGCGTTGGCACCCGAACGACGGCGGGATGACACCGAAGTGGTGCGACGACTCGACGAGGTCGAGCTGCCGGCGCGCGTGGCGCGCCAGTATCCGTTCGAGCTGTCGGGTGGCATGCGTCAACGGGTGGCTCTGGCGGCGGCGTTGGCGAGTGACCCCGTGGTGCTCATCGGTGACGAGCCGACGACGGCGCTCGACGTCACGACACAGCGCGAGGTGCTCGACCTGCTCGCCCGCATCCAGCGCGAGCGGGCGATGGCACTGCTCCTCATCACACACGACCTCGGCGTGGCCCGCGAGCGGGCCGATCGCATCGTCGTGATGTATGCCGGCCGGGTCGTCGAGGAGGGTCCGGGGACCGACGTCTTCCTCTCACCGCTGCACCCGTATTCGGCGGCGCTGCGCGACTGCGATCCACCGTTGCGTCATCGCCTGCAGCGGCTGCCGGCCATCCCCGGCTCGGTGCCGCGTGCGGCCGACATCGTCGCCGGCTGCGTCTTCGCCGACCGATGCGAGCGCGCGGATCACACGTGTCGCACGGAGACGCCGGCACTCGCCGGCCCGGATCGTCGGGTGGCGTGTTTCAAGCCACTCGAGGCGACCGCCGTGTCGACCACCGAGTTGTCGACGGTGGTGCCTGTGCAGGTGGCCCGGTACGAACCACTGCTCGTCGTCTCGTCACTGACGAAGCGATTCGGCGCGGGGCAGCCACTGGCACTCGACGGCGTGAGCATCGAGGTGGGTGTCGGTGAGGCCGTGGGCATCGTCGGCGAGAGCGGGTCGGGGAAGACCACGTTGGCGCGGTGCCTCGTCGGCCTCGAGCGCGCCGATGACGGCACTGTCGACACGCCGACGGCCGGTGCTCCGGCAGCGCGGGCGCAGGTGGTCTTCCAGGACCCGACGTCGGCACTCAATCCGCGCATGACCGTCGGGAGGGCGCTGGCCGAGGCCCTGCGTGCCGGCGGGCGTGATGCATCGGAAGTGCCAGACCTGCTGTCGATGGTCGGTCTTCCTGTCGAGTACGCCCGGCGACGCCCGGCGGCGCTGTCGGGGGGCGAGCAGCAGCGGGTCGCCATCGCCCGGGCCGTCGCGCCGCGACCAGCGCTCCTCATCTGCGACGAGCCGGTGAGTTCGCTCGACGTCAGCGTGCAGGCACAGATCCTCAACCTGATGAACGACCTCGTCGAGCGGCTCGGCCTCGCGATGCTGTTCATCACCCATGACCTCGCCGTGGTCCGCCAGGTCGTGACCCGTGTGTACGTCATGCACCACGGTCGTGTGGTCGAGGAGGGATCGATGGATCGGATGGTCAAGCATCCGCAGCACGACTACACGCGGCAACTCTTCGCGTCGGTGCCGGCGTCATGAGCGACGCGGCTGCTGCCGACGAGCACCCGCACACGGTCGACGAGGGCGCAGCAGTTCGTCGTGCTGTTGCGTCCACCATGCGCCGCAGCCGCATGGCCCGCGGCATGAGCCTGCGCGACATGGCTGCTGCCACCGGTCTCAGCACCGCCCTGCTGTCGCAGGTCGAGCGCGAGACGGCAAATCCGACGGTGGCAGCCCTCACCCGCATCGCACAGGCACTCGACCTGTCGTTCGGTGAACTCGTCCGCACCGAACTGACCCGGCCGGAGATCATCCGCGCTGACCTGGCCGATCCGGCTTCCGTCACGCCGTCCGCGCGAATGCTGTTCGCCATGATGGACCGTCGTCGGTTCGACATCTCCGAGGGTCGGCTGCCGCCGAACACCGCGGGGGTGTTCAGCGACCACGGGCGTGGATCCGTCGAGCACGGCTATGTCGTCACCGGCAGTGTCGTGCTCACCGTGGGCGATGAGCGGTTCCACCTCGGTGCTGGCGATGCAGTCAGGTTCGCATCGTCGGTACCGCACGCCTACAGCACCGACGATCGCGCCGCCACCCTGCTCACGGTGGTCGTCTACGACGATGAATGAGGCCTCGATGACGAACGAACTGACCACCATCACCGACCGGTTGCTGGCGCAACGTTCGCCGCAGCACGCGAGCTTGTCGGCGGATGGCGCGCGGATGCTCCTGACGACCACCGAAGTGCCGATCGACGGTGCGGACGAGGTGCTGCACGTGACCGTCATCGACGTGGCGACGGGTAACGAGTCAGTAGTCACCGTGGTGGCTGCTGGCGAGCACTCGCCGGTATGGTCGCCGGACGGGCACTCGATTGCATGGTGCGCCACGCTCGACGACGGCACCCCGGTCCTGAAGGTTGCCGACGCCGTCGATGGCACGGCGCGTGTCCTCACCAGCTCGGCGGGTGCCTGCGCGGCCCCGGTGTGGTCACCCGACGGCTCGCACCTGGTGGTGCCGGCCCGTCCGGGAACCGTCATCGATCGCAGCGCGCCGTACCGGTGGACCCGTCCGATCGCGGCCGCTGACGGGCTGGGCCCGCTCGAGGATCCGCCGCAGTTGCTGCTCGTCGAGGTGCACGCCGACCGTGCCCGGTGGCTCACCAACGACGGGTGGCGGTGGTCGGCACCCAACTGGTCGCCGGACAGCACGCGCCTCGCCGCGGTGTCCAGCATCGACCCCGAGGGCCGGCGCAGCGGGAGCCGACTTGCCCTCGTGTCGTTCGATGGCACCGCAGTGGAGGCCGGTGTGCCCGCTGGGCGGTCGATCGCCACGGCGTGGCTGCCCGACGGTCGGCTCACCGCGCTGGTCGCCGAGCCGCGCACCGGTGCACTCGGTGGTGACGCCGAGATGTACGTGATCGACGCCGAGGCTCGAGTGGCGCGCCGTCTCGACCACCCGCAGCTGTTCGGTGACGTCTACGGCGACAACCCCGCGGTGTTGCCCGAGTCGTACGAGAACGTCCTGCTCAGCGACGGCACGGGCCGACTGGTCGTGCGGGTCGGTGCCCGGGGCCGGCTCGGTGTCGTGCGGTTGCACCCTGACGAGCCGGATTCTGCCGAGGTACTCGCGGACGGCGCCCGGTGCTGCACCCCGGTTGCAGCGGTCGGTGACCGGGTCGTCGTCACGACACAGGATCCTGTGCACGTGCCCGAGGTCGCGGTACTCGAGCACGGTACCGAGCGCCTGCTCACCGGATTCGGTGCTGCAGTCGAGCAGGCGATCGACGTGCGTCGCTTCACGGTCGAGCAGTCGAACGGCTGGTCGCTCGACGGCTGGTTGGCCACGCCGCTGGGCTCGGTGTCACCGGTGCCGACGGTGGTGATGGTGCACGGTGGTCCGCACTTTTCGTTCGGTGAGATCTTCTCGATCGACACGCACGCGTTGTGCGCTGCAGGGTTCGGTGTGCTCTTCACCAACCCGCGTGGGTCGACGGGCTACGGCGCGTCGTTCGCCCAGGCATGTCACGGCGATTGGGCAGAGGGACCGGCCAGCGACATCGTCGCGGTGCTCGACCACGCCGTCGCAGCGGGCTGGGTCGACGGGTCACGCGTTGGCATCACTGGTCTCTCGTACGGCGGTTACATGTCGGCGTGGCTGGCGGCGACGTCGACGAGGTTCCGGGCCGCGGTGATCGAAAACCCCGTCACCGACCTGATGTCGATGTACGGCACGAGCGACATCGGCGTCAGCTTCTTCCCCGCGAACTTCGGCGGTGCACCGCACGAGGCGCTCGAGGTGTATGTGGCGCAGTCGCCGATCATGCACGCGCACGACTGCACCACGCCGTGCCTGTGGGTGGTGGGCGATGCCGACCGCCGGTGCCCGCCCTCGCAGGCATGGGCAATGCACCGGGTGCTCTGCCACACCGGCACGCCCAGCGAGGTGCTGGTGCTCCCCGGGTGCTCGCACGAGGGAAGTACGTACGGTCCGCCGGCGAGCCGCCGCGCTCACGACGCCGCACTGGTCGAGTGGATGACCCGTTGGGTGCTGTCGCCTGCACCGACGTGACGTTGCCGCGGTTTCCAGCGCGTTCCGAGTGAGGGACCGCTGCCGGTGACCGGTGGTTGCGCTAGACGCCTGTGGAGGGTGCGTCCACCGCGACATTTCGCTCGGCCCATCGGCCAAAGCTGAACATCGCGTAGAGGAACCCGCCGGTGAAGACGATGAGCGACACCACCGCCCCGGCGATGAAGAGTCCGGTCTCGGTCACTTCGCCGACCGTCCCCGAGCGAGCACGAAGGCGCCGAGTGCGAGGATCGACGGCACCCAGATGCCGACGTAGATGCCGTTCAGGCGTCCGTTGATGTCGTCACCGGCCTGGAAGTAGATGACGATGCTGAGCACGAAGCTGGCGAATGCGGCCACCAGGAACGTGCCTTTCAAGATGCGATCAGGGTTCATGAGGTCAGCCTCACAGTGATCGAGCGCGGAGACCTCACTGCAGGGGACATTGCCGAAGATCTCGCGATGCGGTGCCACCTGGCGCACCGTGGCATGAGTCGCGAACCGATGGACCTCACCCGAGCGCCCGCACTGTGCCAGTCTCGAACCACGCATGCTCGAACGGTGCGTGGTCGCCGACCGTGATGATGCCGAGCTGCGTCGTGGGCCGCGTGAGCACCACGTACAGCTGGCGCCAGCCGAACTCGTCGGCGATCGCAGACGGATCGACGACGACCACCGCGTCGAACTCGAGTCCCTTCACCTCGTTCGCGAGGTAACTGGCGACCGGCTGCAACAGGCGACGGGCACCTGCCACCGGGTCGTGCCCCTCGAGCGCCCCGATCACGCGCGCCGTGGTCGCTGCATCTTGCGTCGACGAGATGACCGCCAGGCGTCCCCGGTCGCCGAGTTGCTGCCGGGCATGCTCGATGGCCGTGCGGAGCGTCGCGTCGTCGAGGGCTGCACACGTCATCGCCCACGGCACCGTTCCCTCACGGACGTAGGTCGTGGCCGGTGCGGCGTCCGCAGACTGGTGGTGGGCCCGCAGGTCGTGCGCCGGCCGGACGACGTCGGCAGGCGTGCGGTAGTTGATGTGCAGCGACCGCTGGTCGCACGACTCGATGCCGAGCGCTGACGTGATGCGCTCGATCCACGGCTCGTCGGTCGGGCGCGACATCTGGTCGGGGTCGCCGACGATGGTCATCGACCGGTTCTGGCTGCGCCGGGCGAGGGCCCGCCACTGCATCGGGGTGACGTCCTGCGCCTCGTCGACGACGATGTGGGCGTACTTCCACTCCGGATCGCGTCGCGCCTGGTCGGCGATCGCCTCGAGCCGCTGCGGGGCGGCGTAGCGCGCGATGACCTGTTCGGGAGTTCCGATCCCGCTCAGGAGTGCTCCACCTTCGGTGAACTGTTGATGAGTCGCGAGCATGTCGCTGATCAACGCTGACGCATCCTCTGCTGCATCGGTG
>JBMSSR010000044.1:0-14562 GCA_049424465.1 Ilumatobacteraceae bacterium | reverse complement strand
TCGGCTGACGAGAGTTCCGGGGAGAGGACTCGAACCTCTATACGCAGATCCAAAATCTGCTGTCCTGCCGTTGAACGACCCCGGAGCGGACCCCGCCGAGGCTAGCGGCCGTGCTCTGCGCCGATCTTCGAGGGGACGTCGAGCCGCGTCGTGGCCCTGCCCGCGGATGTGGTGAGCCACGCGGCGAGCCGGTAGCGTGGCCCAACTATGGGATCGCTGATCAAGAAGCGCCGGAAGCGCATGCGGAAGAAGAAGCACAAGAAGATGCTCCGCCGCACGCGCCACCAGCGCAGGTAACCGCCCGCCCGTCGGGCACCCCCACTGTTGTCTCCGCCCCGGCGGCCGGTTCTGCGACGAGCAGCACGGGCCGCCGGTGCCGCGCCATGCGTCGGTCGCGACCGCAGGCCGTGAACCCTCAGTCGCCCGAGGGGGCAGCAACGGTGCGCGTGCGCATCACGGTGGTGGCACCCGCTGCGTCGAGGCCGTCGAACACGCCCTCGAGGTCGAAGTGACCGTGCACGAACCACGTGCCACCGCTGCCCGCCAGCACTGGTGTGGCGCCGGTGGCCTCACCCAGTCGGTCCCGCCACGACGTCAGCTCGGGCGCGACCGCCAGCGCCGCCGGCTCGAGGTCGTTGGGCCCCGCGGCCAGCGGCCCGCCCAGGTCGTCCCATGCGCGGTACACCGCCGGTGTGCTGACGTGCACCGGGGGCACCACGAGGGTGACGTCGAGCGGCGCGAACGGCAGCGGGTCGACGACCTCGCCGATGCCGCGCACCCTGGCCCGTCCTCCGACGAGGCAGTAGGCGACGTCGGCGCCCAGTGACGTGGCGCGGTCGAGGTCATGCACGCCGGCCCACCTCAGGATCGCCGCCGCGTCGCTCGACCCGCCGCCGAGGCCACCACCGTGGGGCAGGCGCTTGTGCAGGTGCACGGCGGCGGTACGTCCTGCCAGGTGCAGCGCGCGGGCGACGAGGTTGGTGCCGTCGAGCGGCATGCCGGCCGCGAACGGTCCCTCGGCGGTGAGCCCGTCGCCGCCGGGGACCACGTCGAGCACGTCGCACCAGTCGAGTGAGACCATCTCGGCGTCGATGAGGTGGTACCCGTCGGCGCGTACGCCGGTGACGCGCAGCGAGAGTGTCAGCTTGGCGGGCGCGTCGAGGCGGACCGTTGCCGAGGCGTCGCTGGGCGTCGGGCGGCTCACGGTGTCACCGATCCGGTGTCGCGTCGGGCGTCGGCGAGGCGGCCCCACTCGACGACAGTGAGTTCCTCGGGCCGGCGGGTCGCATCGATGCCCGCTGCCTCGAACGCGGCGGGCGGCACGAGCGCGGCGAGCGACCGGCGCAGCATCTTCCGCCGCTGCTGGAACGCGGTGCGCACGAGCAGGAACACCTCGTCGCGCGGCGCGTCGGTGGCCGGTGAGGGCAGGCGCCGGATGTCGGCGAGCGCCGACTCGACGTTGGGGCGCGGCACGAACACGCTCGCCGGCACGATCCCTGCGATGCGTGCAGTCGCCCAGTAACTCACCTTGACCGTGACGGCGCCGTACTGCGGTGTGCGCGGGGCAGCGCAGAACCGCTCGGCCGCCTCGAGCTGCACCATCACGAGCATGCGCTGGATGCGCGGCACGCCGTCGAGCAGGTCGCACACCAGCGGCGTCGCGACGTTGTACGGCAGGTTCGCGACCAGTACCCAGTCGTCGTGGTCACCGAGCACCGAGTCCCAGTCGAGGCGCATGGCGTCACCCTCGACGACCGTCACGTTGGTGTGCGGGGCCGTCACCTCGCGCAGCAGCGGCACCACCCCGTGGTCGACCTCGACGGCCAGCACCGTGGCGCCGGTCTCGGCGAGCGCGAGCGTGAGCGACCCGAGGCCGGCACCGATCTCGACGACGCGGTCACCCGGTCCCACCTCGGCGAGGCGGGCGATGCGGCGGACCGTGTTGGCATCGGCGACGAAGTTCTGCCCGAGGTCGCGACGTGGTGCCAGCCCACCGCGCTCGAGCAGTTCGCCGATCGTCTGGCGCGTGTGCACCGCTACCAGCTGATGCGCACCGGGATGGGTGCGTCGATGAGTCGGGCGATCTCGGCGAACTGGTCGGCGTCGAGCACGATGTCGACACCGGCGGGCGGTGTCTTGCCGTACGTGTTGACGCACAGTGTGGTCTGACCGTTGTTCAGGTTGGTGATCTGGAGCGTCGCCTGGTCGGGGGCGACGCCGGTGGTGCACGGCCGGCTCAGTTCGTCGTCGTAGCGACCGTGGCTGGCCCGGCCCATCACGATGTTGCCGTTGGGCGGCGGTGGCACCAGTACCTCGGCCGGGGCGGCGGGGTCGGCGTCGTCGTCACCCGCCACGAAGACGGGGGCGTCGGGCGTGTACTTGGTGGTGGGCGGCGCGGTGGGCGAGCCGACGAGCCCGTCACCCTCGGCCACGGTGCCGTCGGCGTCGTCGCCGGTCGCCACGAGGACGATCATCGCCAGCGCGGTGAAGATCGTGGCAGCGGTGGCGCGGCGGCGGTCGACGGTGTTCATGGGCGGGGCATGGGGCGAGGGAATGGGGCAGGACCGCGGGCGGGCGCCCGGTCCGGTGCCCCAGCGTAGGGGCAGGTGGTCAGCCGCGCAGGCCGGGGAAGGCGGCGAGTGCGGCGGCAGTGGTGGCGCGGCGTACGTCGTCGACCGGTTCGTCGCGCAGGTCGGCCACGAACTGGGCGACGTGTGCCACGTACGCAGGCTGGTTGGGGCGGCCACGGCGGGGCACGGGAGCGAGGTACGGGCTGTCGGTCTCGACGAGCAGTCGGTCGGCAGGGCACAGCCTGGCCGCGGCCTGCAGATCGGTCGCGGTGGGGAAGGTGACGATGCCGCTGAGGCAGAGGTACGCGCCGAGGTCGAGGCACCGACGCGCCTCGTCGGGGCCGCCGGTGAAGCAGTGGAAGATGATCCGCTCGGGGACGCCCTCGGCGGCGAGCACGTCGAACGTGTCGTCCCACGCGTCGCGGGTGTGCACCACCAGGGGCAGGTCGCGCGACCGGGCGATCTGGATCTGCGCGGCGAACGCGTCGCGCTGCACGTCACGCGGCGAGTGGTCGTAGAAGTAGTCGAGGCCCGCCTCGCCGACCGCGATCACCTTCGGGTGGTCGAGGAAGCCGGCAATGGTGTCGACACCGTGCACTGCCTCGTGCGGGTGCAGGCCCGCCGTCGCGAACACGTCGTCGTGCTGCTCGGCGATCGCGATCGCCGACGCAGTGGTGGCGGCGTCGCAGCCGACGTTGAGCATCCGCCACACGCCCGCAGCACGGGCCTCGGCGAGCACGTCGTCGAGTGCCGCCCCGCGCGTGTCGTACAGGTGGCAGTGGCTGTCGACGAGCGGCTCGGTCGAGCCGGGCGCGGACATCAGGCCGGCAACTCGCGACGCGGGAACAGCGGGTCGCCCTTCGCGACGGCGGCACCACCCGGGTACCCGCCCCATGCGGCGGCCTGTGGCAGTCGCTGGTCGGTGACGGTGCCGGTCATGCCAATCCGCTCCCACACCGTCTGCGCCGAGCGCGGCACCGCGACCGAGGCGAGGACGGCGACGATGCGCAGCGCCTCGAGCGCGTCGCCCATGACGCGGTCGACCGCCGGGCCCGGCTCGGCCTTCCACGGCTCGTGTGCCTCGAGGTGTGCATTGGTGGCACGGATGAGCTGCCACGTGGCCTCGAGCGCGCGGCTCGGCTGCACGTCGGCCCATGCTGCCGCGGTCGCCGCGTACTGCTCGGCGGCGACGGCGGCGAGCGGTGAGTCGCCCGCCGGTGCGGGGCCGATACCGCCGCACTTCTTGGCCACGACGCTCGCGACGCGTGCGGCGAGGTTGCCGAGGTTGTTGGCGAGGTCGCTGTTGTAGCGGCCGAGCAGGCCCTCGTAGGTGAAGTCACCGTCCTGGCCGTACGGCGTCTCGGCGAGCACGTAGTAGCGGAAGCCGTCCACGCCGATGTCGTCGACGAGCTCGAGCGGGTCGACGACGTTGCCCTGGCTCTTGCTCATCTTCTCGCCACCGGACAGCAGCCAGCCGCCGACCGCCCACCCAGCAGGCGGCTCGAGCCCGGCACTCATCAGCATCGCGGGCCAGTAGACGCAGTGGTGGCGGATGATGTCCTTGCCGATGACGTGCACCGCGGGCCAGCGCGACTCGAACGCCTGCTGGTCGCTGCCGTAGCCCACGGCGGTGATGTAGTTGGCGAGCGCGTCGAACCACACGTACGTGACGTGCTTGCTGTCCCACGGCAGGGGGATGCCCCACGTCAGGCTGGTGCGACTGACGCTGAAGTCGCGCAGGCCACCGCGGATGAGACCGAGTGCCTCGTTGCCGCGGAACTCGGGCTTGATGCTGCCGGGGTGCGCGTCGTACCAGTCGAGCAGTCGCTGCTGGAACCGACTGAGGCGGAAGAAGTAGTTCTCCTCCTCGTACTCCTTCACCGGCCGTCGGTGGATGCGGCACACGTCGCCGGGGTCGAGCTCGTCGTCGGTGTAGTACTCCTCGCAGTCGACGCAGTACTTGCCCTTGTAGACATCGAGCTCGATGTCGCCGGCGTCGTAGCAGCGCTGCAGCAGCTCGGCGACGCCGATCTTGTGGCGCTGCTCGGTCGTGCGGATGAAGTCGTCGTTGGTGATGTCGAGCTTGGTCCACGCCGCCGAGTACAGCGGTGCGACCTCGTCGACGAACTCCTGGGCGGTCTTGCCGGCGGCATCGGCACGGTCCTGCACCTTCTGGCCGTGCTCGTCGGTGCCGGTGAGGAAGTGGACGTCGTCGCCCAGCAGTCGGTGCCAGCGGGCGAGGGCGTCGGCGACGATGGTGCTGTAGGCGTGGCCGAGGTGCGGCTTGGCGGTGACGTAGTAGATCGGGGTGGTGACGTAGTAGCGGCTCATCGTGGGTCCTTGTGGTGCGCGGGTGGTCGTTCGGAACGGCAGTCGACGGTGCGGTCAGGCACCGGTGCGCATTCGACGGGACGACGAGCGGGTCACGGTCGGCAAGCCTATGCGGCCCCGGCACGGTCCCGGCAAGGGGAGGGCCGCGGCTGCGGTGCCTGCCCGGTCGGGTGCGTGGCCCCGGGCCGACCGGAGGGCCGCGTCGTCGGTACCCGCCCGGCACCCGCGACCCCCGTGGTGCGCTGAGTAGGGTCGGCGCCGTGGTCCACGAACGACGACTCGGCCTGCACACCACGGTCCTGTTCGGCCACGAGCAGGGCAAGTACCCCGACGGCAACACCGTGGTGGTGCGCGGGCGTGACTCGTCGATGGTGATCGATCCGTCGCTGTCGGCCCGCACGGCCGGCCTGGACGTCGACATCGTCGCGCTCACCCACGGTCACGAAGACCACGTCGCGGGCGTGTCGGCGGTTCGGCACCGTGTGCTGACCGTGCACCGGGCCGACGTCGCGGCGGTCCGCGACACCGACGACCTGATGCGCCTGTACGGACTGCCCGAGGCCGACTGGCCGGCGATGACCGAGGTCGTGCGCGAGCGGTTCAACTTCGACGGGTGGCCCGGTGCGGTGGCCTTCGCCGAGGGCGAGACATGGGACCTCGGTGGCGTCACGGTGCGCGCCATTGCGGCGCCCGGCCACACCGCCGGGCACACGGTGTTCCTGGTCGAGCCCGATGGTGTGCTCGTCACGGGTGACATCGACCTCAGCACGTTCGGCCCGTACTACGGCGACGAGACCAGCAGCCTCGACGACTTCGAGGTGACGCTCGAGATGGTCGAGCGCATCGAGGCGCGTCACTACGTCACGTACCACCACAAGGGTGTGGTCGACGGGCACGACGCATTCGCTCCGGCAGTGCGCACCTATGCGGCCGTCATCGAGCGCCGGTCGCAGGCACTGCTCGCGCTGCTCGACGCGCCACGCACGTTCGACGAACTGGTCGACGTCGGCATCGTGTACCGCGCCGGCACGCGACCCGCGATCTTCGGCACGGCGGTCGAGCAGCACACCATCCAGCGCCACCTCGCGCGCCTCGAGCAGGAGGGCCGAGTGTTCGCGACGGGTGCCGGTGCGGCTCAGGAGTGGGTACGCGCGTAGCGCATGCCGGCGGCAACACCAGCGCCGAACATCGCGGCTGCCGCAGCCACCTGGCTGCTGCGGCGCACCACGGCCTTGGGCCGCTGGCTGACCACGACGACGGGCCAGCCGCGCTCGGCAGCCACCCGCTCGAGCCGCGGGTCGGGATTGACGGCGACGGGGTGCCCCACCGCCTCGAGCATCGGAAGGTCGCTCGCCGAGTCGCTGTAGGCGTAGCACTGCGCGAGGTCGAGACCCTCGGTGCGAGCCAGCTCGGTGATGGCGTCGACCTTGCCGGGGCCGTAGCAGAACGGGCCGACGAGCGAGCCGGTGTAGATGCCGTCGACGACCTCGCTGCGGGTGCCGATGCCGGCGGTCATGCCGAGCGACGTGGCCAGCGGTTCGACCAGTTCGATGGGCGATGCCGACACGATGTACGTGGCGCGGCCGGCGATGCGGTGCTGCTCGACGAGGCGCTTCGACTCGGGGCGCACTGACTCGAGCAGGGCCGGGATGATGTTGGCGTTGAGGGTGAGCAGGTCGTCGACGCGCTGGCCCGTGACTGCGCCGAGGATGCGGTCGCGCACGCCGTGCGACGTGTCGTCGCTGGCGCCCGACAGGCGGAAGCGCAGCGCCTCGAGCGCATCCTTGGCGAACTGGCTCGTCGGTACGAGCTTGCCGCGCCACGCGGCGATGGCGAGCGCGAACGCGCTCGACCCGCTGATGAGTGTGCGGTCGAGGTCGAAGAACGCGGCGCTGGGCCCACCGTCGGGGACTGGTGCGGCAGGCGGGGCAGCAGGTGTCGTGTCCGGTGCGGTGGCGTCGGCGTGATCGCTGGTGCTCATCGGTCGTCGATTCTCATCGAGGTGTCGCTGTGGACCGGGGAATGGTGAGCGCGAGGTCGTAGACGCGTCGCTTGGGGGCGCCGGTGGCTGCCATGACGGCGGCGATCGCGGCGCGACGGTCGGCGCCCTCGTCGAGCTCGACGCGCAGGGCAGTGACGATCGCGTCGTCGTCTGCAGGCGGCGCTGCGGGCGCGCCCTCGAGCACGATCACGTACTCGCCGCGCGGTTCGATGTCGTCGAGGTGTCGCACGGCGTCGGCCAGCGTGCCGCGCCACACGTCCTCGTGCAGTTTGGTGAGCTCGCGGGCGAGCACCACCCGGCGCTCGTCGCCGCAGGCGCTGCGCAGGTCGGCGACGGTGCGTGCCACACGGTGCGGCGCCTCGTACAGCACCACGGTGCGGCGCTCGGTCGCGACGTCGGCGAGGCGGGCCGTGCGGTCGCCGCCCGACCGCGGCACGAAGCCCTCGAACACGAACCGTGTGGTGTCGAGGCCGCTGACGACGAGCGCCATCACCAGCGCGGCGGGCCCGGGCACGGCCGACACGCCGAATCCGGCGTCGAGCACGGCGCGCACCAGTCGCGCGCCGGGGTCGCTGATGCCGGGTGTGCCGGCGTCGGTGACGACCGCGACGTCGAGGCCGCGCGACAGGGTGGCCAGCACGTCATCGACCCGCTCGGTCTCGGTGTGCTCGTTGGTGACGGCGAGCCGCACGCCGTGTACGCCCGCGTGCGAGAGCAGCTTGCCGCTGTGTCGCGTGTCCTCGCAGCAGATGAGGCCGCAGCGCTGCAGCGACTCGATGGCACGCGGGCTGAGGTCGCCGAGGTTGCCGATCGGCGTGCTGACGAGCACGAGACGACCGCGGCCCATCATCTCGGCCGTCACTCGCGCACCTCGATGGTGTCGCCGACGCGCAGGCCCCACCGGGCGAACGCCCCGGCCTCGGCCTCGACCACGGTGTGGGCGTGGCGCATCGGCGCGCCCACACGGTTGGGGACCATGCGCACGGTGCGCAGCACGTGGCCGTCGGCGTCGAGGTGGGCGACATCGATCGCGAACCGCATGCCGATGGTGTGTACCCAGCGGCACTGCGGGATGACGAAGGCGCCCTCGACGCCGTTGCGGCGCAACAGGCCACGCATGCGCGACGACCGGTCGGTGGCCCGCTCGGCACTGGCGAGGACGCGCCCGTCACTCACCAGCCAGCACCCGTCGGTCGCCATGGTCACAGGATGCCACGGCCTGTCGAGCGCCGGACGGCGTCAGCTGTCGAAACCGAGGCCGAAGCGGTCGAGCGTGCGCAGCCACAGGTTGCGCTGCCCCGTGCGGTCCTCGCGGTCGAGCGACCAGCGCGTCGCCTGGATGCCGAGGAATCGGAACGGCTCGGGCGGGAAGGGGATCGGCTTGCTCTTCACGAAGTCGGTCTCGGTGGCTCGCGACCGCTTGCCGTCGAGCACGTCGAGCATCACCTCGGCACCGAACCGCGTGCTGGCGACGCCGAGCCCGGTGTAGCCCACCGAGTACGCGACTCGACCCTGCATCGCGTTGCCCCAGAACACGCAGAACCTGCTGCAGGTGTCGATGACGCCGCCCCACGTGTGCGTGAACTTGACGCCCTCGAGCTGCGGGAAGGTGTCGAAGAAGTTCTTGCTCAGCTTGGCCCACGTCTCGGGCCGGCTCTCGAGGTCGGTGTTCATCTTGCCGCGCCAGTAGTAGATGGCGTCGAAGCCGCCCCACACGATGCGGTTGTCGGACGTGAGCCGGTAGTAGTGGAACTGGTTGCCGATGTCGCTGAGGCCCTGGCGGTTCACCCAGCCCAGTTCGTCGAGCTGCGTGTGCGAGAGCGGCTCGGTGACCATGCAGTAGTCGTAGATCGGCGCGATGTAGTGGCCGACACGCTTGAGCAACGGCTTGAACGCGTTGGTGGCGAGCGCGACCTTGCCGGCCCTGATGCTGCCGAGGGGCGTCTCGACCAGGACGCCGACACCGTCACGCTCGATGTTGGTGGCCTTGGTGTCCTCGTAGATGCGCACGCCCAGTGACATCGCCGCGGACTTCAGCCCCCACACCAGCCGGGCGGGGTCGACCAGCGCGGCGCGGTCCTTGCGCCACAGTCCACCGGTGTACGACGGCGAGTTGACCTGGGCGCGCACCGCGGACTGGTCGAGCCACTCCACCTTCTGGCCCAGCGCGCGCAGCTGCGTGTAGTCGTCACGCAACTCGTCGAGGTAGCTCGGTGAGTGGAACGTCGTGGCGATGTCGATCACACCCGTGCGCTCGTAGTCGCAGTCGATGTGGTAGCGCCGGATCGCGGCCTCGATCTCGTTCAGGTTCTGCAGCCCGAGCTCCTCGAGCACCGGCAGTTCGTTGGGGAACCGCGCCTGCCCGTTGGCGATGCCGTGGGTGAGGCTGGCCTCCATGAACCCGCCGTTGCGACCGCTGGCGGCCGAGCCGACCTCGTGTGCGTCGATGAGTACGACGTCGCGGCTGGGGTCGCGCTCCTTGGCGATGATCGCGGTCCACAGCCCGTTGAAGCCACCGCCGACCACGCACAGGTCGCAACTCTCGGTGCGCACGAGGGTGGGATTGCTGTCGGGCTCGTCGGCGTCGTCGTACCAGTACGGGTACGGATCGGCGTCGGCGATCGCGTCGAGATGGAACTCCTGGATCGATTCGTCGTCGGGGAATGCCGACATGGTTCTCACCACCGTTCGATGCCGAGACTACCCGTCGTTCGATCGGCGGGCGTCGGACACCCCGACCGCGCCACAGCGCTCGGCCCGGCAGGAATGCCGGGAACGCCCGTAACTGAACTCGCTATAGTTCGGGGGCATGAAGAAGAAGATCCTCATTGCAACCGGCGTCGTGGTGGCGGTGTTCGTCGCCGCGGCATTCCTCGTGAACCTCAAGGGTCCGACCGAACCCACTGCGTTCTGGTCACAGCTCAGCGGCGACGATGTCGCCTCGAGCAGGTCGGGAACCGTGACCGGATCCGACTTCACGCCGTGTCCCGCCTCGCTCGACGTGGCGGCGGTGGGCGACATCTCGGTGTGCCGTCTGCGCGCCACCGAATCGGCGGCGGCGTACGTGAGCGTGCGGCTCGACACGGCGTCAGCGGCGAAGCGCACCCGCATCATCTACCTGTGCGACTACACCCTCACCAGCGGCTACTACACGTCGCGCAGCAACATCTGGCAGAACGGCTTCCCGTACGAGTCGGCGAACGAGTTCCTCTGGCCGCCGCAGTGTTCGTCGAATACTGCCAAGCAGGTGCGTTTCGACCCCGACAACCTGCCGTCGGGCGACAGTGTCAAGGGCACGTTCGAGATTCGGGTGCCCAGCGGCGACGAGGCGTACGGCATGTGGAGCTTCCTCTACCAGGACCCGTCGGTGCTCGTCGCGGTCGTCGACTACGACCCGGCGAAGGTGTCGCCGACGCTGCCGCCCGGATGAGGACGTGCCATCCCTGCGCGATCGATGCCGGCGCCGCACCGTGGTGCCACGCATGACCCGATCCACTCGCCTCGGCACACTCGCAGTGCTCGCGCTCGCCTCGATCGTGACCGGCTGCGCCGGTGACCGGGCCGGCACGGCAGTCGCGTCGGATCTGCCCGGCGTGTTCCGCGACCGTGAGGCCACCGCAGTCGCCCTGTTCGACACCTACTCGGACGCGCTCGTCGCCAAGGACGAAGTGCGCCTCGGCGAGATCCTCGGCGACGAGTTCATCCTCCAGCGCACGAACGGGACGTGGGTCGACAGGGCGGGTTTCCTCGGCCGACTGCCCGACCTGCGCTCGTTCGAGACGAGCGACTTCACCGAGCGGCGTGGCGTCAACGTGATCGTTGCCCGCTGCGTCGCCACTGCCGACCTGTCGGTGGACGGCTCGACCTACCGCACGACCTCGGCGCCGATGCTCGTCGTGTTCGAGTGGGCCGAGGGGCACTGGGTGCTGCAGGCGCAGGGCAACTTCAACCTGCCGCAGGCCTGACGCGCAACGGGGGCCGCCGCAGCCGGCAGCCCCCGTTCCATGCTCGGGGCGCTCGGGCGCCCCACGTGCTTACTTCGAGGCGTCCTCGAGCGCGCGGCGCACGAGCACCTTGGCCAGGTGGCGGCGGTACTCGGGCGTGGCGTTGAGGTCGCTCTGCGGCTCGGCCTCGGCAGCGGCGAGCTCGGCGGCATCGGCAGCCGACGCACCGCTGGCGATGGCCTTTGCCACGCTCGTGGCGAGCACCGGGGTGCTGCCCATGTTGACCAGCGCCACACCGCTGTCCTTGCCGTTCCGCCATGCCGCGACACCGACGATCGCCCAGTCCTGGGCGCGGCGGTTGAACTTCTGGAAGCTCCAGCCGGCACCGTTCATCTTCGGCACGCGGATCTCGGTGAGCATCTCGTCGGGTGCGAGCGCCGACGTGAGGAAGCCCTTGTAGAAGTCGGCCGCCGCGATCTCGCGGGTGCCCTTCGGGCCCTGCGCGATGTACGTGGCGCCGAGCGCGAGGGTGGTGGCGGGCAGGTCGCTGGCCGAGTCGGCGTGGGCGATGCTGCCACCGATGGTGCCGCGGTGACGGACCTGCGGGTCGCCGACGTGGCCGGCCGCATGGGCGAGCAGCGGCACGTGCTGGGCGAGCACCGGGCTGTGCTCGACATCGAGGTGGCGGGTGAGCGCACCGATGGCGATGTGGTCGCCCGCGTCGCGGATGTAGCTGAGGTCGCTGACGCGGCCGATGTCGACGAGCACGCTCGGCTGCGCCAGGCGCAACCGCATGAGCGGCAGCAGGCTGTGGCCACCGGCGAGGAACTTTGCGTCGTCACCGTGCTGGCCGATGAGCGAGACCGCCTCGGCGGCGGAGCCGGCCCGGACGTAGTCGAATGCTGCGGGGATCACTTGCTGGCTCCTTGTGCGTTGCGGATGGCGTTCCAGACGGTCAGTGGACTGGCTGGCATGGTGATGTCGCGCACGCCGAGGTGGCTGAGCGCGTCGACGACGGCGTTGATGACGGCCGGTGCGGCACCGATGGTGCCGGCCTCGCCGATGCCCTTCACGCCGAGCTGGTTGGTGGGCGACGGCGTCACGGTGTGGCCGAGCGTGAGGCTCGGCACGTCGCTGGCCGCCGGCACGAGGTACTCGGCGAGCGATGCGTTGCGCAGGTTGCCATCGCTGTCGTACGAGGCGTCCTCGTACAGCGCCTGGGCGAGGCCCTGGATGACGCCGCCATGGACCTGGCCCTCGACGATGAGCGGGTTGACCTGCACGCCGCAGTCGTCGACGGCCACGTACTGCAGCACCTCGACCTTGCCGGTCTCGGTGTCGATCTCGACCGTGCAGATGTGCGTACCGAACGGCCACGAGAAGTTCGGCGGGTCGTACGTGGTGTGCGCCTCGAGGTTGGGCTCCATGCCGTCGGGCAGGTTGTGCGCCGTGAACGCACCGAACGCGATCGCGGCGAGCGGCAGCGCCTTGTCGGGCGAGCCCTTCACCGAGAACGTGCCGTTGACGAACTCGATGTCCGACTCGTTGGCCTCGAGCTGGTGGGCGGCGATGCGCGTGGCCTTCTCGATGATCTTGTCGCACGACATCGCGATGGCGACACCGCCGACCGGCAGCGAGCGCGAGCCGTAGGTGTCGAGGCCGAGCGGCGCGATGGCCGTGTCGCTGTGCAGCACGTCGACGTCGTCGACCGACACGCCCAGCTTCTCGGCGACGATCATGCTCCACGAGGTCTCGTGACCCTGGCCGTGCGGTGCCGTACCCGTGACCACCTGCACCTTGTTGGTGGGCAGCACGCGAACGGTGGCGGCCTCCCAGCCGCCGGCGCCGTAGTTCAGCGAGGCGAGCACTCGCGACGGGGCGAGGCCGCACATCTCGAAATAGCTCGCCTGACCGATGCCGAGCAGCTTCTTCGCACCCGGCACGTTCTGGGTCTTCTGGCGGGCGCGCACGCCGGCGTAGTCGGCGAGGCCGGCAGCCTTCTCGGCGGCCAGCAGGTGGTCGCCCGAGTCGTAGGTGAGGCCGGTGAACGCCGTGTACGGGAACTCTTCCTTGGCGATGAAGTTGCGCTTGCGCAGGTCCATCGGGTCGATGCCCATCGTGTCGGCGAGTGCATCCATCGCACGCTCGATCGCGTACGTGGCCTCGGGGCGGCCGGCGCCGCGGTAGGCGTCGGTCGGTGTGAGGTTGGTGAACAGGCCGGTGCAGCTGAAGTCGTACGCCTGCGGCAGGCGGTACACGCCGGCGTACAGGAACGCGCCGAGCAGTGGCACGCCGGGCGTGATGAGCTGCAGGTAGCCGCCCATGTCGGCGAGCAGGCGGACGCGGACGGCCGTGAGGTGACCGTCGGCGTCGGCGGCGAGCTCGATGTGCTGGATCTGGCCGCGGCCCTGGATGGTCGCGACCGCTGCCTCGCTGCGGGTCTCGTTCCAGCGCACGGGCGTGCCGTGGTGTCGCGACAGGGCGACACACAGCAGTTCCTCGGCGTAGACGTCGAGCTTGCTGCCGAAGCCACCGCCCACTGCCGGGGCGACGACACGCAGCTGGTGCTCGGGGATGCCGAGGGTCAGCGCAGTCATGACCTTGAGGATGTGCGGGATCTGCGTGGCGCTGTACAGCGTGATGTCGCCGCCGAAGGGCTGCGGTACGGCGACCACGGCGCGGGGCTCCATCGCGGCGGGGATGAGGCGCTGCTGGATGTAGCGCTCGCTGACCGTGTACGTCGCGTTCTTGAACGCCTCGTCGACCTGACCGGGCGTGCCCTCGATCTTGAGGTCCCACGTGTAGCACTTGTTGGTGCCGGCGTCGGCGTGGATGACGACCTTGTCGCTGAGCGCGTCCTCGAGGTCGACGACCGCCGGCAGCGGCTCGTAGTCGACCTCGACCAACTCGGCGGCGTCACGGGCGGCGGTCTCGCTGGTGGCGAGCACGCAGGCAACGGCGTCGCCCACATAGTTGACCTTGCCCGACGCGAGCGGGTAGTGCGGCGGGTTCTTCATGTCGGGCGTGACGGGCCATGCGCTGGGCATGGGTGCCGCCCACAGCGACGCCGCCGACGTGCCGTCGTACGCGGCGACGACGCCGGGTGCGGCCTTGGCGGCCGACAGGTCGACCTTCTTGATCTTCGCATGGGCGTACGGGCTGCGGACCAGCACCAGGTGCAGTGCACCCGGGATGTTGAGGTCGTTGGCGTACTTGGCCTCGCCCGTGAGCAGGGCGGGATCTTCCTTCCGGAGCTGCCGGCTCCCCAGCACGGCGGTCGGTCGGTCGTCGGTGACAGTCATTCGGGTACCCCCAGTACCAGTTGACGGGAATGATGGATGCGGTGAGTGATGCGGTGGACGGCGTGCGCGACGCCGGTCACTTCGCTGCGGCGGCGAGCACCGACTTGACGATGTTGTGGTAGCCGGTGCAGCGGCACAGGTTCCCCTCGAGCCCGATGCGGACCTCGTCCTCGGTGGGCGACGGGTTCTCCTTCAGCAGGCTGGTGGCGGCCATGACCATGCCGGGCGTGCAGTAGCCGCACTGCAGGCCGTGGTTCTCCATGAAGGCCTTCTGCATCGGGTGCATCTCGCCGTCCTTGGCGAGGCCCTCGATGGTGGTGACCTCGCAGCCATCGGCCTGCACGGCGAGCATGGTGCAGCTCTTCACCGACTCGCCGTCGACGTGCAGCGTGCAGGCGCCGCACGACGACGTG
>JBMSSR010000043.1:0-14931 GCA_049424465.1 Ilumatobacteraceae bacterium | reverse complement strand
TTTTGGATCTGCGTATAGAGGTTCGAGTCCTCTCCCCGGAACTCTCGTCAGCCGAGGAGGTGGCGCAGGATGCCGACCGCGAAGTCGGGCAGGCCCGGCATCGCGACCATCCGCTCCAGTTCGGCGCGCAGCAGCGCCGATCGCCGGTCGTCGAATCGCCTGAACTGCAGGAGGTCGCCGACGAGCCGCACGGCGAGCCCGGCGTTCGCCGCCAGCAACGGGCCCAACTCGTCGACGAAGACCCGGTAGCCGGCACCGGACGGCTCGTGGAACACGCTGCGGTTGCGCGTCGCGAACGGGAACCACACCGCCATCACTCTCGACCGGTCGGCTCGGTCGTAGAGCGGTCCGGCGGCGAGCGCGGCGACGCGCGCAATGGTGTCGGCGCGGCGGGCGCCCGACTGGGCGCGCAGCCACCGGTCGACCAGTTTCGGCGCGTGCTGCCAGCGCTGGTACGTCTCGCCGATCAGGTCGTCGACCGGTCCCGCGGTGTGGTGCAACAGCTGCGCGAACGCGCGCATCGCACGAGTGTGGTTGGCTCCGGTGACCATCGAGCGGGCGAGTGCGAACCCGTCGCCGTCGCCGGCGGCGAGCAGTGGCCCCAGCACCGGCTCGACGAGCCAGCGACGGGCGATGTCATCGGGTGACGTGCCCGTTGGGTCGTCGACGAATCTCCCGAGCACCCCCAGCAACGGGTCGCGCAGCGCGACACCGAGGCGCGACGTCAGCGCGGCCAGCGCTGCACTGACACCGTCGACGTCGATGCGCTCGTCACGGTCGCCCAGCATGAACTCGTCGGGCGTCGACAGCAACTGAGCCAGCAGCAACGGATCGCGCTCGACACGCGCGACATCGGCCAGCGCCGTCGCGAGCACGTGCATCGTCACCTCGGCGTCAGCCGTGCGGCCCGCGCGGTGCGCGTCGATGAAACGGATCATCAGTGCCTCCGACGACCACCAACGGGTGAACGGGTCGTCGTCGTGCGTCACGAGCGTGGCCAGCAGGTCGTCCGGGGTGTCGACGACCAGGTCGACTGGGGCCGAGTAGCGGCGCAGCGGGGCGATGACGGCCGAGCCCGCGCCACGGCCCGACAGGCGGACGCGGCGCGACGCCCCCTCGAGCAGCAGCACGTGCTCGGTACCGGGTGCCGAGCCGTCGACCGACAGCTCGAGCAACTCGCCTGCATCGCTGCGCGCCGACAGCACGAGGGGCAGCGCGACCACTGCGTCGGGCTCGGCAGACCCGGCCCGGGCGTCGGTGCGCTGTACGAGGACCGTGACCTCGTCGGCAGCATCCATCGCAACGGCCGGTGGTTCGACAGTGACCGACACGGACGGTCGGCCGGGAATCGTGAACCACCTGGCGATGCCGTCGATGGCCGCGCGGACGGGGATGCCGTCTGCCATGTGCGCGGCACCGTGCAGGTCGCGGGCCACGTCGAGGAAGTCGTCCACGCCGGCGGCACCGAGGTCGAAGCGGCGCACGAACTCGTTGAACACGTCGAGCCATCGTTCGGGCCCGAGCACCGTGCGCAGCATGCCGAACACCTCGGCACCCTTCAGGTACGTCGTGCGCGTGTACAGCGACGTGGGGTCCTCACCGTCGCCACGCAGCGGCGGCGCCCCCATCGTCAGTTCCTCGGGGAACTGCAGCCGACGCAGGTCGAGCACGTCGAGCACTCGTGTCGCCGGGCCGAGCATGTCGCGGCGCACGTCGTTCTGCCCCATCAGGACGGTCAGGCCCTCCTTGAGCGTGAGGTTGCCCCATGACCGCACCGTCACTCTGTTGCCGCGCACGTGGTGGCCGTACTCGTGCGCCACGTTCGCGGCAATGAGCAGTAGGTCGTCGTCGGTGACACCGCGCGTGTCGGCGATCAGCAACGCCGACTCGAAGAACATCAGTCCGTGGTACTCGGTGGCATCGGGGTAGCCCGGCACCGAGACCAGCACGAGTTCATCGAGGTCGTGCTCGATCGCGCCGTTCGACTCGTCGAAGGTCATGGCACGCTCGAGCACGTCCAGTGCGAACGCAGTGCCGTCGATCTGGTCGGGTGGCGCAGCGACCGTCAGCGTGACCTGTCGTCCCGATGGTGCAGCGTGGGCCCGCGAGACGGTGCACAGGTTCCCCGCCACGAACGAGAACAGGTAGCTCGGCTTGCTGACAGGGTCGACGAACCGCGCCCAGTGCCTGCCGTCGCCCAGATCACCACGCTCGACCACGTCACCGTTGCTGCGCAGATACGGGTAGACGACGACATCACCGACGAGCGTGACGTCGAAGGTGGCACGGTTGGCGGGCCGGTCGACGAAGTAGGTGAGCCGCCGGAAGCCCTGCGGCTCGAGGGTGGTGCTGACCATGCCGTCGCGGCGCGTGATGCCGGCACCCGCCGGCCCGGCGACCGCGCACGTCGTGACCGTCTCGAGCGTGCACGAGCGGTCGACACCTAGGCGCGCGAGGTCGACGATGAGTGCCGCGTCGTCGACGGTGAACTCGTCGGCGCCGAGTGCACGGCCGTCGACACTGACCGACTGCACGGTGAGCCCGCGACCGTCGAGCACCAGCGGCCCACCCGATGACGAGGGCCCCGCCACGACATCGCACGTCGAGGTGACCAGCACGCGCGGCGCGACCTCGGCCGTGAACAGGTCGGTCGGCAGCTCGATTCGCAGCGCGACGTGCTCGATGCGCCACGGCCCGAGCGCCTCGAGCGCCCGTTCGTTCATCCCCGGCCAGTGTGAGTGGTGCACTGCTCGTCCCTCCGTCGCCACGCTCGCACAGTGCGCCGCACCGAACGGCACTGCGTGCCCGCCGCCCACGTGGAGCACGACTTGTACGGTGTGCAAGAGTAGCCCTGACGCGGGAGGCATCGATGACCGAGCAGCACCAGCACGACCACGAGCGCACCTCACGGCGCGAGCAGGTCGA
The DNA here is from genome assembly GCA_049424465.1 of Ilumatobacteraceae bacterium. GTDB lineage: Bacteria > Actinomycetota > Acidimicrobiia > Acidimicrobiales > Ilumatobacteraceae > UBA668. The sequence goes on along the minus strand of JBMSSR010000043.1, from coordinate 12,006 downwards.
GCACGGCCTGCTCCCGATCGTGCGCATCGCCGGTCAGCCCACCCGATGGACGTTCGCCGAGCGCCTCGCCCACTACCACTGCCCCGCTACGTCGGTCGCTGTCATGCACGAGGGACGCATCGACTGGCTCGGTGGCTACGGACACCTCGACGCGCTCGGCCGACCTGCTGACTCGACGGACGTCGATGACAGCGACAACGGGTCGTCAAACTCGACATCGCGTCGTGTCCTCGATCCGTGCGGGCCCGACACGATCTTCATGGTCGCGTCGTGCAGCAAGCCCATCGCCGCAGCGCTCGTGCTGCAGCAGGTCGAGCGCGGCGTGCTCGACCTCGACGTGCCGGTCAACCGTTACCTGCGCCGGTGGCAGGTGCCCGACAACGACTTCACCGTCGATCACCCCGTCACCCTGCGCGGCTGCCTCAGCCACACGGCGGGGCTGACGGTGAACGGCTGGGGGGTCGTGCCGCGCGACGGCAGCCCGGTGCCCACGCCGCTCGACTTGCTCGAGGGCCGGCCGCCGTCGCACATGCCACCCGTCGTCGTCGACCGGGTACACGACGGCACGAGCCGCTACTCGGGCGGCGGCTACCTGCTCGCCCAGCTGGTGCTCGAAGACGTGCTCGGCCGTTCGTTCGAGGACCTTGCTGACGAGATGCTGTTCGACCCGCTCGGCATGACGCGCAGCACCTACCGCCACCCACTGCCCGAGCGCTACCACCACGACGTCGCATCGGGTCACGGCGACGACGGGCAACCCGCTCCGGGCGGCTGGATGATCGCGCCCGAGCGCGCCGCCGGCGGCCTGTTCAGCACGGCGCGCGACTACGCCACCTTCCTCCTCGCCGTGCGCGCCGCGGTGCGCGGCGAGCCAGGTGCGGTGCTCGGCCAGTCGCTCGCGCGCGAGATGGTGACACGCCACGAACACGGTGCGTTCGGCCTCGGGTTCCGCGTGCTCGGCGACGGTGCGACCACGCGCATCAACCACGGCGGGTCGAACGACGGCTACCAGTGCGAGACCGATCTCTACCTCGAGTCGGGCGACGGGGCGGTCGTGCTGACCAACGCGACGTCCGGCCTGCTGCTGTTCCGCGAGGTGCTCAACGGCGTGGCCGATGCGTACGACTGGCCCGGGTACATGCCCGCACCGAAGCGCCTCGCCACGCTCAGCGAGGCCGACCTGCAGCGCTATGTCGGCGAGTACCGCATCGTGGCTGGCATCGAGTTGCCGCGGTTGACGGTGTGGACCGAGGGTGGGCGCCTGTTCAACCAGGTGCCCGGCCTGCGGTTCGGCGTGCAGGAGGCGTACTGCGACACCGACGGCGTGCTGTTCAGCCAGACCGGACCGTTCGAGACCCACGTCACGTTCGGCCCCGACGGCCGTGCGGTCGAACTGCAGGTGATGGAGGGCGCGGTCCCCGTGCTGCGCGCCGTTCGCGTCGGCTGAACCCGACGCCGTGTCGGACCACCGGCCAGCCGACCCCCGACAGCGGCCAGCGAACGGTTCGCCGTGCACGTCACTTGTACAGCGTGCAATACTCTCCTCGGCCCGCCCGGCGGGCACGAGACCATGGGGGGTCACCGCGTGAAGCACCGCACGTTCTCCAAGCGCCTGCTGGCCGTCGTCGGCATGGCCGCACTGGCCGTCTCGGCGTGTGGCGGCAACGACCCGAATGCCGCGCCCACCACGACTGCGGGCGCCTCGACCGCGACCACCGAACCCCCGGTGTTCACCAACCCGGCCACCACCGAGCCGAGCAACGACCCGGTCGCCGGCGGCTCGCTGACGGTCGGACTCGATGCCGAGTCGCCGGGCTTCAACCCGCACGCCGACCCCTGGGGTAACGGCGGCCACAACGTCGCCAAGGCGATCTTCGACACGCTCGCCACCTACGACAGCACCGGCAAGGTCGTGCCGTACCTCGCCGAGTCGATCGTCGCCAATGACGACGCCACCGTGTGGACCATCACGCTGCGCAGCGGTGTCACGTTCCACAACGGCGAACCGTTCAACGCCGACGCGGTGCGCATCAACTTCGAGACCGTGCAGGCCAGCCCCGCGTACAGCTCGCAATTACAACTGCTGTCGTCGATGAAGGTCGTCGACGACCTCACCATCGAGCTGACCATGTCGGCCCCGTGGGCCACGTTCCCCAACTCGCTCACCGGTGAGATCGGTACGCAGATCGGCTACATGGCCGGAGGGCAGCCGTCACCCGATCGGCACCGGCCCGTTCTCGTTCGTCGAGTGGGTACCCGACGACCACCTGACGGTCACCCGCAACGACAACTATTGGCAGCAGCCGGCATGGCTCGACGAGATCGTCTTCACGCCCATCCCCGATGCGACCAGTCGCAAGGCAGCGTTCGACGCCGGCGACATCGACGTGTACTACACCGCCGATACGTCCGACATCACGGCATACCTCGAGCAGCAGGCAGCCGGCGAGCTCAACGTCACCATCGGGGCACCGAGCGAACCCGACATGGTGATGATGAACACCAAGGTCGCACCGCTCGACGATGTACGCGTCCGCCGTGCGCTCGCAATGTCCGTCGACATCGACCGCCTCTACGACTACCTCGATGCGACCGGCGTCAAGCAGCCGCTCACCGGCCCGTACGCATCGACGTCGTACTGGTTCGCCCCGAGCAACTACCCGTCGTACGACCCGGTCGGCGCGAAGGCGCTCATCGACGAGTACGTCGCCGAGACGGGCACCCCGGTCGAGTTCGAGTTCGCCGGTGGACAGGACCCGTTCATCACCAGCTATCAGGAACTGTTCCAGTCGATGTGGGCTGACATCGGCGTGACGGCCAACATCGTCTCGCGTGCCCAGGGCGAGAACATCGGCGCGGTCGTCGCCGGTAACTACCAGGTCATCCTGTGGGGTGGTGTCGGTGGCGGCGACCCCGACGCCGACTACAACGACTTCCACTCGGGCACCGGCCTCAACTTCTCGGGCTTCAGCACGCCCGAGATGGACGCCGCGCTCGACGAGGGCCGCCGCCTCACCGACCCCGAGGCGCGCAAGGCGCAGTACGCGATCGTGCAACAGATCCTCGGTGACAACGTGCCGTTCATCTGGACCGGCACGAACCAGTTCGCGGTCATCACCCCGCCAGCGGTGCAGGGCGTGGGAGCATTCGCGCTGCCTGACGGCACTGCCGGTCAGGCCGTCACCGGTGGCATGTTCTTCCTCAAGGACGTGTGGCTCCTGCAGTGAGGCCACTCGCCGCGCGGCTGATCCGGCTCGTGGCGGTGCTGCTCGCCGTCACGGCTGCATCGTTCTCGATGGTCAGCTTGCTGCCGGGCGACATGGTCACCACGGTGCTCGGGGCGAACGCCACCGAGGAGGACCGCGAGGCGGTGCGCGCCGAGCTGCGCCTCGACGACCCGCTGCCCGTGCGCTACGTGCGCTGGCTGGGTGACGCCATCACGGGCGATCTCGGCCAGAGCTACCGCACGCGCCAACCGATCGCCGAGGCGCTCGGCGAGCGCATGGGCGTCACGCTGCAGCTCGTGGTGCTGTCACAGCTCATCGCGCTGCTGCTCGCTGTGCCGATGGCGATCTTCGGTGCGGTACGCCCCGGCTCGTGGCTCGATCGCGCGCTCAGCGCAGTGCAGCTGGCACTGCTGGCCACACCGGGATACCTGGTGGCGATCGCACTCATGGCACTGTTCGCGGTGCAGCTCGGTTGGTTCGCCACCACGGGGTACGTGCCGTGGTCCGAGAACCCGCTCGGCAGCCTGAAGTCGCTGTTGCTGCCGGCGATCGCACTGGGCCTCGAGCCGGTGGCCATGTATGCGCGCGTGCTGCGCACCGATCTCATCGCCACGTTCGACCAGGACTTCGTCTGGTTCGCCCGGGCAAAGGGCAACCCGACCTCGCGCATCGTGCTGCGGCACGCGATGCGCCCGTCCGCGATCGGTGTCGTCACACTGGGGGGTATCACGCTCGGACGCATGATCGGCGGCACCGTGCTGGTCGAGAGCATCTTCGCCCTGCCCGGCCTCGGGCGCTTCACGATCGACGCGATCAGCAACCGCGACTTCATGGCGCTGCAGGGCGCTGTTGTCGTGCTGACCGTCGGCTTCGTCGCGGTCAATTTCGTCGTCGACATCCTGCACGGCGTCATCGACCCACGCATTCGCACGGCGGTGCCGCGGTGAGCATCACCCGCCCGCCCGGCCGCGACTGGGACGACACCTCGACGCCGGGCATGCCCGGGCAGCGCGAGCAGCATCACGGTTCGCCCGACGACGCGGCACCGCGCCAGCGCCTCGGCCCCGTCGTGTGGTTGTCGGTCGGGTGGCTCGTCGTGCTCACCGCGGCGGCACTGTTGGCCGACGCGCTGCCGCTGTACGACCCCGCCGACACCAGGGCCGGCATTCCGTTGAGCATCCCCACCGGTCGCAACTGGCTGGGCACCGACCAACTGGGGCGCGACCTGCTGTCGCGCACCGTGCACGGTGCGCGGGTCAGTCTCACCGTGGGCATCTCGGCGGTGCTCCTGTCGTCGCTCGTCGGCGGCCTCATCGGGCTGATCGCCGGCTACCGGCGGCGCTCGTTCGAGCAGGTCACGCTGTTCTCGGCCGACGTGCTCATGGCCTTCCCCACGATGCTGCTCGCGGCGTCGATCGTCGCGTTCACCGACAGCCGCGGGCTGCTCACGGTCGTGCTGGCGATTGCGCTCATCTATCTCGGCCCCACGATCCGTGTCGTACGCGCGCTCACGCTCTCGATCTCGAACCGCGACTTCGTCCTCGCTGCTCGGTCACTCGGCGCGACCGATGCGCGCATCATGCGCCGAGAGATCCTCCCCAACGTCATGCCCACGCTGCTGTCCATGATGGTGGTCGCCGTCGCGGGTGCCGTGGTGGCCGAGGGTGGGCTGGCGTACCTGAACCTGTCGGTGGCGCCGCCCACCAGCACCTGGGGGTCGATGATCGCGGCCGGCAAGCCGAAGATCACCGACAGCCTCTACCCCGTGCTCGTACCCGGTGCAGCGCTGTTCCTCACCGTGCTGTCACTCACGCTCATCGGTGACGCCGTGCAGCGCCGGCACGGCCGCAACCTCTCGTCGCTCTGAGCGCGCCGCACCACACGCCCCGCTCGGCGTGATCGGGGGTCAGGCCCGTCGGCGGCGGTCGAGGCCGTCGATCAGCAGGTCGACCAACAGGTCGAAGCTCTCGTCGGGCAGCCCCGACTCGCTGTCGCTCCAGCGCACCGACAGCGCCCGGTTGGCCAGTTCGTCGAAGTGGCTCGTCACGTGCGGGAACCGCGCTGGGTCGATCGAGCGCAGGTCGTGCTCGGTCGCCGCTGCCGCCTCGGGGCTCGGCTCGCCCGACCGAGCGAGCTCGACCACGACGTAGCCCTGCACCGCGCCGATCACGGCGTTGTACGCGTGCACAAGGTCGTCGTCGAGGCCCAGTGCAGCGAGCTCGCCGAGCACGGCGTCGGGGATCGTCAGGTTCTCGGTGTTGCGCGCCCGCTCGACCGTCATCAGCCGGGCAACGTTGGGGTGACGGTGGGCGTGGCGTCGGTAGTTGCGCGACAGCTCGCGCATCCACTGCTTCCAGTCACCGGCCGCAGGCACCTCGATCCCACCGATCCACTGCTGCTCGACGAGGCCGAGCAACTGGGCACGGTCACCGACGTGCCAGTACAGCGTCGCGGGGAACACGCCGAGTTCGGTGGCGAGCGACCGCATGCTGAAGCTGTCGGTGCCGCGCTCGTCGATGAGCCGGAAGGCAGTCTCGACGATGAGGTCGCGGGTGATCGGCACGTCGGCACGAACGCCTCGGGTGCGCGTCGCGCGTGCGGGTGTCGACCGTCGGGAACCTGCCATGTCAGTGGACCTCCCCGTGTGCGGGCCACACGTCGTCGTAGGTGGCGCCGAGCTCGTCGAGCACCGCGTCGTCGACCTGCACGCCGAGCCCGGCACCCGTCGGAACCGCAATGGTGGACGTGCCGGGCACCAGCCCGAACGGCTCGGTGATGTCGCGCCGCCAGTAGCGGTCGCTCGCCGACAGGTCAGCGGGGAACGTGCAGCCAGGCAGTGCCGCAACCGCGAGGTTGGCAGCCCGACCGACGCCGGTCTCGAGCATCCCGCCGCACCACACCGGCACCCCGCGATCGCGGCACGCGTCGTGCACGCGCACACTCTCGAGCACGCCACCGACCCGGCCCACCTTGATGTTGACGATCCTGCACGCCGCGACGTCGAGCGCGTGTGCGGCATGGCGTGCTGACAGGATCGACTCGTCGAGGCAGATCGGTGTGTCGAGCCGCGACGCGAGCGCGGCGTGCGCCGCCCACTCGTCGGGACCGAACGGTTGCTCGATCATCAGCAGACCGAACCGGTCCAGTGCCGCAAGCTGCTCGGCGTGTGACGCGTCAACGGGGTCGTAGCCGGCGTTGGCGTCGACCTGCAACGGCAGTGACGGGAACGCGGCGCGCACCGCACCGACCGGCTCTGCACCCCATCCCGGCATCACCTTCAGCTTGACGCGCCCATAGCCGTCAGCGACGTAGCCGGCCACCTGCTCGACCAGTTGGTCGACCGTGGTGGCGATGCCGACACTGACCCCGACGTCGGCGGCGGGGCGCGTCGCACCGAGACGCTCGGCGAGCGGCATGCCCGTCGCACGCAACTCGGCGTCGAGCACCGCCATCTCGAGTCCCGCCTTGGCCGCCCGGTAGCCCTTCACCTGGCTGCACGCCGAGGCGACTGATGCACCCGTCAGGTCGTCACCCACGGTGACCACGGCTGGGACGAGGAACCGCCGCAGTACGACCACCGCCGCCTCGGTGAACTCCTCGTTGTAGAACGGCTCGGCATGTGCCGCGCACTCGCCCCAGCCCTCGACGTCGACACCGTCGACCCTCGCCTCGACGTGCACCAGCAGCACGTCGCGCGTCGCCTGCACGCCGAACGAGGTGCGAAACGGGCTGACGAGCGGCATCGCGACGCGCACGAGCCGAAGGCGCCGGATCCTCACGGCCGCACCACCAGATACGTGTCGTCGCGCAGCATCACGTGCGCGCCGGTCGCGAAGGCCGCGCCGAGTGCTGCCCCGACCCGGGCACGCTCCTGCGCTGCCGAGCCGGGATCCGACGCGCGCAGCGACGCGTAGTCGAGCGGCACCTCGATGGTCTCGACGGCACTGGCTGATGCCAGCACGTGGCGCACGCGGTCGATCGACGGCCCGACACCTACGTCGAGCTGCCACGACACCTCGAGCCGGTCGGTGCGCTCACCGGTGTTGAACGCGTCACGCCGGTCGCCGTAGCAGTGCTCGAGGAACGCCAGTGGCACCGCACCCAGTCGTCCGAGGTTGAAGCGCGCGTTCGACAGCAGCATCGGGTCGAACGTCCACCGCATCTCGGCAACGCCGTGCTCGAGACACACCGCGCGCTGGGTGAGCTTGAGTGCGTACCCCACGCCGCCGCCCCGCAGGCCCGACCGCACGCCGACCTGGTGCGAGTGGAAGTGCATGCCGCCGAACCAACCGAGCCAGCCGAGCGCGAAGCCGACGGGCGACTCACCGGGCGAGGTGGCGTCGGAGGCGAGCAGCAGACACGCACCACCGAGCGCGAGCCCGCGCAACAGGTTGCGCGGCGGCACGATCTCGGCCCCCCACACGGACTCCATCGTGGCGCGCAGCACGTCGAGCTCGTCGGGCGTCGCGACGGCGCGGATGACGACGCCGGCGTCGGCCGCGGCAGTGTCGGCCTCGCGGCGAGCGGTGGCGGCGTCGACCGTGGTCACGTCCACCTCGCCGCGTGCGCCTGCAGTACGTCGGTGACGGTGCCAGTGACCCGGCGCACGGTGGGCAGGTGGAGGAACTCGTTGGGCCCGTGGGCGTTCGACTCGGGCCCGAGCACACCCATCAACAGGTACTGCGCGTCCGGCATTGCCTCACCGAGCATGCCCATGAACGGGATGGTGCCACCGACACCACACGATGCTGACGGCGACTGCCAGTGACGGGTGCTGGCCGCCTCGATCGCTGCGGCGAGCCACGGCTCGAAGGCCGGCGACTCCCAGCCCGGCCCGCGCGCCCCCTCGTGCAGCACCACACGTGCGCCGTGCGGCGGTTCGGCCTCGAGCGTGCGGCGCAGCTCGTCGCCGACGGCCCACGTGTCGGCGGTCGGGGGCAGCCGCAGCGAGAGCTTCACCGACAGGCGCGAGCGGAACACGTTGCCGGCGTCGGCCACGGGCGGCAAGCCGTCGATGCCGATCACCTCGAGCGCCGGCCGCCACGTCTCGTTGAGCAGTTCGTCGGCTGCGGTCAGCCCCATAGGGTGCACCCCCTCGACCGGGCGGAAGGACGACGACAGGCGGGGGAACGCTGCCGCGGCGACCTCGGCCTCGCGCACTCGGTGCGCGGGGATGTCGACGTTCGCCGTGCCGAGCAGCAGTGCACCCGTTGCCGAGTCCTCGACGCGGTCGAGCAGTTCGCGCAGGATGCGGAACGACGACGGCAGCACCCCACTGGCGCGCCCGCTGTGCGGGTCGTCCGCGCACACCTCGATGTTCAGCACACCGCCACAGACACCGCGGGTCGACGTCGTGGTCCACAGCCGGTCGTACGTCTCGCAGAACGAGTCGAGCGTGATGACGAGGTCGGCGACACCGACGCGCGGCAGCAGCCGCTCGAGGTGCGGCGCGAGGTGCACGCTGCTGCTCTCCTCGCTCGCCTCGATGAGCACGACACACCGCGCGTGTCGCCCGCCTGCCTCGCGCACCGCGGCGATCGCGATGAGTGCAGCGAACACCGAGTAGCCGTCGTCGGCGCCGCCTCGCCCGTACAGGCGGTCGCCGCGGAGCACCGGCTCCCCCGGGCCGAGCCCGGGTTCCCATCCCTCGAACTCGGGCTGCTTGTCCATGTGCCCGTACAGCAGCACGGTGCGGCCCGCGAGCACAGCGTCGGTCGCCGGGATCTCGACGAGCAACACGGGTGTCAGCCCGGGTGCCTCGACCAGTTCGACCGTCGCGCCCTCGATGCCCTGCGCGACCGCCCAGTCGCGCAGCAGCGTTGCCGCACGCCTGATGTGACCGGTCTCGTGCCACTGCGGGTCGAACATCGGCGACCGCGCCGGGATGGCGATGTAGTCCATCAACACCGGCAGCGCCGAGTCCCATGCCGCGTCGGCGAACGTCGTCGTGCTCATCGTGTGTCCTCCACCCTGTCGAATCCCATCAGTTCCGCCCCGCCCACCAGGACGGCGATGTGCAGCGTCGGCCGGCCGTCGTCGTGCTCGCGGGGCTGCACCTCGAGCGTCGCACCGGTCTCCTCGTCGAGGAACGTGGTGTGCCCGAGCGGCAGGATGCGGCGGCGGCCGTACGGGGCCGGGCTGAACAGCTCGCCGTCGGCGAACTCGAGCTTCATCGGCCGGTCGAACGGGCCGGCGTACCGACCGGCGTACGAGCGCAGCACCCCGTGGTCGACGTCGACCACCTCGATGCGGTGCGCCGTCCCGAGGTCGCCCCACCCGTACTCGGCAGCGAACGCCCGGCGCACCTCGGCGCACAGCGTGGTGCCGGCGTCGGCATTGGTGAGCACCACACCGCCGACCGGGCGGTCGACGAGCGCGTCCATCTGCGTGCGGAATCCCTCGTTGGCACCGCTGTGTCCGAAGCGACGGTGCGCACCCCCGCCACCGACCTCGGGCCCGAGGCCGAACGGGCCGCTCTCGACGGGCGTCACCATCACCTGCGCGGTCTCGCGGGACAGCGGTCCGCCGTCGCCGCGCAGCATGGCCTGCACGCCGAGCAGCCACCGGGCGAGGTCGACCGCCGTGGTCCACAGTCCCGCCGCCTGCAACTCGGGGTACACGTGAAAGCCCCCGGGGACCGCTGCACCCGTCGCGCCGTGCCCGACCGCAGCGCGAGACCGCAGGTGCTCGGGCAGCGGCTGCACGTACGCGCTGTCGACCATGCCGAGTGGTGCGAGCACGAGGTCGTGCATCAGTTCGCCGAAGTCGCGACCCGTCACGTCGCAGACCAGTTGCTGCACGATCGTGGTGCCGCCACCGGAGTACTGGGTGATCGTGCCCGGCGCGGTGAACGACTCGACGCGCGGCGTGTTGCCGACACCGTCGAGCACACCGACCGTCGCGGGCACGTCGGTGCCGAGCGGGTAGCCGGGGAACCCGGGCACGGTGGTACCGGCACGGTGACACAGCAGGTGCCGCACGGTCATCGGGGTCGCCGCCGTGTGCACGCTGTCGGGTACCCGCCACGACCGCAGCACCGAGTTGACGTCGGCATCGAGATCGAGATCGCCGTGCTCGACCAGTGCCAGCACACCCACCGCCGCGACCGCCTTGCTGATCGACGCTGCCTGGAAGAGCGTGTCGGCCCGCACTGGCGAGCCGTCGGGACTGCACACGCCGTAGCCCGCAGCCCACGACACCTCGCCGTCGTCGATCACGGCGAGACTGGCGCCGGGCACGCCGAAGCGAGCCATACGGTCAGCGAGCGCGTGCTGCTCGACCGGGCGGTTCGACACCTGCACAGCCGCGAGCAGTCCCTGCTCGACGCGCCGGCGCCGCTCGGCAGTGTTCATCGCGCACCCCGCACGCGGTCCCAGTCGACCCGCTCGTCACCGAGGCCGCTCGCGCGCACTGCTGCGGTCACTGCCTGCACGGCGCGGTCGGGCCGCCGGTCGGCCTGGTTGATCGTTCCCGTGATGGTGAGGCCGCTGTGCGGGTCGACGTGCATCCACGCGCCCCAGTGACCGCGGTGACCGCGCAGCAGGAAGCCGTCGTAGTCACGCGCCTCCACGCCGAAGCCGTAGCCGACGAAGCCCGGTGAGTGCTGCGCCGGATCGAGCGTGCGGAAGTCGTAGCGCAGCATCTCGTGGAGTGATTCGCGTGACACGACGTCGCCCGCGACGAGTGCCTGCGCGAACGCAGCGAGGTCGTCGATGTCGCTCACCAGCCCACCACCCGCCCAGTCGGCGCTGCCGTGGATGGGCCACGTGTCGAACCCGCCCTGGTACGGGTGTGCCATCTCGGGCCCGCGGTGCGCCTCGTGCCCCTCGAGGTACGTCGCCCGCAGGTCGAGCGGGTCGAGGATGCGGGCCCGGTACGACTCGTGCAACGGTCGGCCATCGAGGCGCTCGATGATCAGCCCCAGCAGCACGTACCCGGTATCGCTGTAGGCATAGCCGTAGCCGGTGCCGGGCGCGAAGTGCGGCTGCCCCCACTCGATCGCACCCTCGAGCATGCGGCGTGGCGTCCACGGCTGCTCGGGTGCGGCGGTGATCGCCGCGAAGAAGTCGTGTGACTGCGCGTAGTCGAAGAGGCCGCTCGAATGCGTGAGCAGCTGGCGCACGGTGATCGATGCGCCGTACGACGTGCCGTCGCACACGTGCAGCCGGTCGACGAGGTCGAGCGCGCTGTCGGGCAGGTGCGTCGTCATCAGGTCGTCGAACGACAGGCGCCCCTCGGCCGCCAGTTGCACGACGACGGCAGCCGTGAAGGTCTTCGTGATGCTGGCGATCCGGAACGGAGTGTGCACATCGACAGGGGTGCCGCCGCGCACGAGTCCACCTGCTGCGTGCCGTGACACGACGCCGTGCACGGGCAGCTCGACGCGCAGCAGGCATGCGGTGCCGTCGACCGCTGCCTCTCGGTCAACCACCTGCTGGAACTCGCGCTGCAGCTGCGCGTGCATGTCACTCGACGCGGTCATGACGTTCCCTTCTCCCCGGCGTCCCGTTCGAGCGCATACGACTCGAGCAGTGCCCGCGTGCGCATCGCATCGAGGCCGACGGCGCCCGCTGCGGCGAGCAACACGCGCGCCTTCTGCGACGTCAAACCGCCACCCCCCAGTACACCCAGCGCCTCGAGCGTCTCGTTCGACGACGTGGGCGTGAACGCGCCGGACGTGACGACCACCGTCGCACCGCGGCCGGCGGCGGCGTGCACCGGGCCCCACACCTGGTGCGGCAGGTTCAGGTCGCCGAATCCCTCGACGACGACTGCTGGC
>JBMSSR010000042.1:0-14934 GCA_049424465.1 Ilumatobacteraceae bacterium | reverse complement strand
CGAGCAACACGGCGGCTACCCCGCGGGCTGGTACCCGCTGCCCGACGGCACGCGCGAGCGGTACTGGGACGGCGCTGCCTGGACCGACGCCGTGCGACCGGTCGGCGGTGCGCCCATCCCGCCACCGCCGGCGGGCCCACCGCCGATGTCGGGGCAGCCCGTGGGTCCACCCGTCAGTCAGGTCTACGTCACCTCGGTGCCCAACCACGGCCCGGCCATCGCATCGATGGTGCTGGGCATCGTGTCGTTCGCGATCTGTGTCGTCGGCCCGGTGACGTCGATCGTCGGCCTCGTCCTCGGTATCACGTCGCTCAAGCACGTGCAGCCACGCGGCCCGAAGGGCGGGCGTGGGATGGCGATCGCCGGCATCGTCCTGTGCGCGGTGTTCCTCGGGCTGCTCGTGCTGGGCCTCGCGTTCACGATCGCGACGAGCTCGTCCTACGACTGACGGCGCGGCATCTCGCCGAGTGCGAGCCGCTGCCGACCTCGACCATGCAGGTCGGCTCGTGCCGACGCTGCGCTGCCGTCACTCGGGCGTTGCAGCGTCCTCTGCGGCGATCTCGGCACGGACCTTGTCCATGTCGAGGTTCTTCACCTGACCGATGAGGTCGTCGAGCGCGTGTGCCGGTAGCGCGCCGGGTCGCGAGTACAGGCAGATGCCGTCGCGGAAGATCATCAGCGTGGGGATGCTGCTGATGCCGAGCGATCCACTGAGCTGCTGCTCGGCCTCGGTGTCGATCTTGGCGAACACCGCGTCGGGGTGCTGCTCGGAGGCCGCCTCGAAGACCGGGCCGAAGGCGCGGCACGGACCGCACCATGACGCCCAGAAGTCGACGAGGACGATGCCGTCCTGGGTGACCGTGGGTTCGAACGTCGACTGCGAGAGCGTGATGCTGGCCATGGCGCAACAATACCCCTCTGGGTATTGATTCACGCCCCGTGGTCCGGCCGCGGTCGGTCGCCCGTTGCCCGGACCCGCCCGCGCACGCCGTCCGTATGCTCGCTGCATGCCCGCCCGTCCGCCCGCCGGTCTCGTCGACCCGGCGCTGCAGTTCGTGTGGGTGGACGGTCAGGTGCTCGCCTGGAATCCCGAGGTGCCGTTCCGCGCCGGGGCCGGTCTCGGCCGTCCTGCCGGTCACCGGGTGGTCTCGTTGCTGCTGCCCGACGACGGCAGCGGCGAGGTCGTCAACGTGGCGTGCCGCGAGGTGGCGACCACCGCGCTCGGCGCACTGGCCGAGCTCGGCGAACTGGACGAGGGTGTGCAGCCGACGGTCGCGTGGTTCGCGGCGGTGCACGAGTACGCACAGCGCCTGGTGCGCGCCGGCCGTGTCATCCCGCGCCTCGTCGCCGACACGGACCTGCCGCCGGTGCGCGACGGTGCGACATGGTGGCGGGCCGAGTGGCACGCGCTGCGCAGCGACGTGCAACGCGGACGCGACACGGTGCTGTTGGCGAGGCCGCCCGCAGCGGTTGCCGCGGTCGGCCACACGGCAGCGCCCGCCGACGTGCTCGGCACCATGGTCGACCGACTCGCCCGCACGACGCTGGCCGCTGGCGGGTGGCACACGGTGCTGCCCGACATCCGCAGCAACGCGGCGCGTGCGCTTCGACTGGTGGGCCGGGCGCTCGTCGCCGAGCAGTCCCTCTTCAGCGTGCCGCCCGAGCTCGGTGAGGCGGTCGCGACGATGGCAGCCGAGTTCGCCGACATCACGCGCCGGGCGAACGGCGAGCCGGTGGTGCGCCTGCGCCTTCGCCTGTCGACGCCGCCGAGCAACAGGGATGCCTCAGCGGTCGGTGTCACGCCCGACGAAGTGCCGCATGCTGACCTCGTCGGGGCCGAGTCGTGGCCGCTCGACGCCGAGGTGGTCGATGTCGACGACCGGAGCCGCTGGTGCAGCCTCGTCGCCCTCCGGCGGCACGATGAGGGTGCGATCGAGCTGGCCCGCGGCGAGTACCACATCGGTGCGCTGCTCGAGGGGGTCGAGGCCGCGATGCGTGCCGTGCACGACGAGGTGCCCGAGCTCGACGACTGGCTGCGGGGGCTCAGCACGAGTGACAGTGGTCCGAGCTGCACCGACGTTCGCGGCGCGGCAGCGCTGCTCGATGCGCTCGAGCGCCTGACGGCACGCGGTGTCGAGTTGCTCGTGCCTGAGCGTCTGGTTCGGCGCACACCGTCGGCACGCGGCACGGTGCGTCCTGCCGATGCGGACGCTGACTCGTCGTCGCTGGCACCTCGCTTCGGCGCGAGGGCGCTGGTCGACTGGCAGGTGGTGGTCGACGACACGCCGGTGTCCGAGGAAGCGCTGCAGCGCGCTGCTGCTGATGGTGCGTCGCTCATCGAGGTGGGCGGCCGCTGGGTGCAGGTCGACCGCGCCGACGCGCAACGCGCCCTCGCCCGCCTCGACGAGCACCGCGCGATGCACGGCGAGCTCTCGCCACTCGAATTGCTCGAACTGGCCGCCGACCTCGCCGCACGGCTCACCGGTGGTGCAGTGCCCCGGCGTCGCGAGCGAGCGGGCCTGCGCATGGTCGACGAGGTCACCGACACGACGTCGGACTCGGTGGACGACGCGCTGGTGGGCGAGGGCTGGGCCGCCGACCTGCTCGCCGGCATGCCCGACGTCACGGCACGCGACGGCGTGGTGCCGCCCGCGTTCACGGCCACACTGCGCCCGTACCAGTTGCGCGGCCTGGGGTGGCTGCAGGCGCTTCGCGAGTTGAGCCTCGGTGGCTGTCTCGCCGACGACATGGGCCTGGGCAAGACGCCCACGACGCTGGCGCACCTCGCCGGTGTGCCCGGCCCGCACCTCGTCGTCTGCCCGCTCAGCGTGGTGCGCAACTGGGAGTCCGAGGCTGCTCGCTTCGCGCCGACACTCCGAGTGCTGGTGCACCACGGCTCGTCGCGTGCGTCGTCGACCCGCCTCGCGGACCGGGTCGCACAGCACGACCTCGTGGTCACCACGTATCAGGTGGCGACGCGCGACATCGCGACGCTGCGCGACATCCCCTGGTCCACCCTCGTGCTCGACGAGGCACAGATGGTGAAGAACCCTGACGCCGCCACCACCAAGGCGCTGCGCACCGTGCGTGCCGACCAGGCACTCGCGCTCACCGGTACTCCCGTCGAGAACCGCCTGCGCGAACTGTGGAGCATCTTCAACATCGTCGTGCCGGGGTTGCTGGGCAACGCGACGAAGTTCCGCGACCGGTTCGCCACGCCGATCGAGCGTCAGCGCGACGCCGCCGCGACCGCCGCGTTGCGCAGCCTCGTCGGTCCCTTCCTGCTGCGCCGCACCAAGGCCGACCGGTCACTGGTGCCCGACCTGCCCGACAAGGTCGAGCAGATCGCGTGGGCCGCGCTCACCCGCGAACAGGCAGCGATGTACCAGGCCGTCGTCGACCAGTTGCTGCGCGACGCTCAGTCAGCCAAGGGGATGCAACGCCGCGGCCTCGTGCTCGCGGCGCTCACGCGGCTGAAGCAGATCTGCAATCACCCCGCGCACGCGCTCGCCGACGGGTCGCGGCTGTCGGGCCGTTCGGGCAAGCTGCACCGGTTCGACGAACTGGTCACCGACTTCGTCGATGCCGGCGAGCGCGCGCTCGTGTTCACCCAGTTCACCGAGATGGGCACGCTGCTCCAGTCGCACCTGCTCGAGAAGTTCCACCTGCGTGTGCCGTTCCTGCACGGTGGCGTGTCGAAGTCGATGCGCGACCGGATGGTCGACGCGTTCCAGTCCGACGAGCACGCACCGCCCTTGCTGCTCGTCAGCCTGCGCGCCGGCGGCACGGGCCTCAACCTCACGGCAGCGAGCCGGGTGGTGCACTACGACCGGTGGTGGAACCCGGCGGTCGAGGACCAGGCGACCGACCGTGCGTGGCGCATCGGCCAGCAGCGCTCGGTCTTCGTGCACAAGTTGGTGTGCGAGGGCACGGTCGAGGAACGCATCGACGCACTCATCAACGACAAGAAGGCCCTTGCCGAGGCGGTGGTGGGCGCGAGCGGCGAGCAGTGGCTCAGCGAACTGAGCACCGACGACCTGCGCGCCCTCGTCGTGCTCGATCACTCGAAGGTGCGGCACTGATGGGCATCGTGGTGGTGCCGGGTCGGTTCTCCGCGCCGGTCGATCAGGTGGGCAAGCTCGCCCACACGCTGCTCGGTGTGGCGATGGCCAGCATCGCCGACCGCCAGCGGTTGCAGCGTGGCCGGCTGCTGCTCGCCGAGCGCGCCGTGGTGCGTCTCGAGGTCGAGCCGGGCGTGCTGCGAGCGATGGTGCAGGGCAGCCGACCCGAGCCGTATCCCGTGGTGGTGACGGTGCCGATGGTGGCGCGTCCCACCGTGCGTAACGGTGTGCCTGAGCGGTCGGCGCTCACCACGCTGGTGCCCGACGTCGCCGAGGTACTCACCAGCTGTGGGTGCCCCGACCGCGACGAGCCGTGCAAGCACTCGATCGCTGCGGTGCTCGCGTTCGCCGACGAGCTCACGATGCGCCCCTCGCTGCTGGTCGAGTGGCGGTGCCTCCCCACCGACGCGCCTCGCGCGACGCTCGGCCCGGCCGGGCGGCGACCGACCCTCCGACTGGCGACCGATGCCGACCTGCAGTCGGCGGGGTCACCGGGACGTGATCCGGCGAGTGGCGACAGCAGTGATCGCAGGTCGTCATCGGGTTCTGGCTCGCTCTCGGCCCGGCCGCTCGGCGACCACATCCGTTCGGATGCGGCGGGGTCGTCGGTCGCTCGCGAGCAACTGGCCATGCGTACGGCAGGGTGGCACGAGTTCGTCGGCACGCTGCCCGTTCCGTTCGCACCCGCACTGCCGGACGACCGGCCACCACTCGGTCGTTCGGTGCTCGGCATGGTCGACCTCAGCGAGTGGTTGTCGACCGCGCACGACGTGATGCGCGAGCAGTAGTCACCGCACCCGGTCGTCCGGTGCGCTACTCGCCGACCTCGCCGTCGATGGTCTCGCGGATCAGGTCGGCGTGTCCGTTGTGTCGGGCGTACTCCTCGATCATGTGCACGAGGATCCAGCGAAGGTTGGGTGCCTCGTCGCGCGCATACAGCGACGTACACACCTGGTCGAGCCCACCGCGCTCGAGCGCGTTCGCGAGGAGCCGGCGAGAGTTGTCGACCGCGGTGCGCCACATCGACTCCAGCTCGGCCGGCGTGTCGTCGGCAGCAGACTCCCAGTCCCAGTCGGGCTGCGCGGCCCAGTCGACCGAGTTCCACGGCGGCAGTCGGTCACCGGCATGCAGCGACCGCCAGAACCACACCTCCTCGACGAGGGACATGTGCTTCAGCAACCCGCCGAGCGTCATCGTCGACACACCGACGCCGACTCGCATGGCGTCGGCTGGCAAGCCGAGGCACTTCCACGCGAACGTCGCCCGCTGGAACTCGAGGAACCCGACGAGCGTGTCGAGCTCGTCAGCGCTGCGCGGCGGCTCGGGCCGCCCCTGGTCGTCGATGATCGTCATGCGGCGGACGCTAGCGGCGCACGCCGCACGGCGAGCCGTGTCAGCGACGGGTGAAGAGCGTGATCTCCTGGTGCAGGGGCACCAGATCGCGCCGCGGTGCGCGGCGCTCGGCCTCGGCGACCGCGTTGGCTGCGACGGCGCGCAGCTCGGCGACCTCGGCGCGCAGGCGCATGACCTCGTCCTCGAGTGCCATCACCCGGCGGATGCCCTCGAGGTTCATCCCCTCGGCAGCGAGCTCGCTGATGCGGCGGAGGCGCTCGATGTCGATGTCGCTGTAGCGACGGTTGCCGCCCTGTGTGCGGGCCGGCTGCACGAGCCCGCGGCGCTCGTAGATGCGGAGGGTCTGTGGGTGCATGCCAGCGAGCTCGGCGGCAACCGAGATGACGTACACGGCGTGGTCGCGTGACCGCATGTCAGCCTCCCTTTCTCGGCGACACGGTAGTCGCCGCCGCGAAGGCCTCGACGGCGGCGCGTTGTTCGGGGGTGAGCTCGGTGGGCACCTGCACCTCGACGGTGACGATGAGGTCACCGGTGTGGCGGGCGGTCTCGATGCCCTTGCCCTTGACGCGGTGCCTGCTGCCCGATGGCGTACCGGGCCGGAGCCGCAGCATGACGGTGGGCCCCTCGAGCGTGGGGACGTCGATGTCGCCACCCAGCGCGGCCTCGGCGAACGTGACCGGCACCGTGACCTTGAGGTTGTTGCCGTCGCGTCCGAAGGTGGGGTGCGACAGCACGTGGCACTCGACGATGAGGTCGCCGGCCGGGCCGCCGTTCCGTCCCGGTGCACCGCGACCCTTGAGGCGCACCTTCTGCCCGTCGGACACACCCGCCGGAATGCGTGCCTGCACGTCGCGCGGCCGGTGCTCGATGCCGCTGCCGCGGCACGTGCCGCACGGTTGGTCGATCACCACACCGCGGCCGCCGCACCCGCGGCACGGCGACGAGAACGAGAAGAGTCCCTGGTTCTCGTCGACGGCACCCCGGCCACCGCACTGCGAGCACATGCGCGGCTGCGTGCCGGGCTTGGCGCCGCTGCCGTTGCACGTCGAGCAACTGGCATCGGCGGTGAGGTGCAGGCTGGTGGTGAGGCCCTTCGCGGCGTCGACGAAGCTGAGCGTCAGCGTCGCCTCGATGTCGTCACCACGCTGCGGGCCCGCGCCGGCGGACGCTCCCCGACCGCGCATGCCGCGACCGAACATCTGACCGAGCAGGTCACCGAGGCCGTCGGCGCCGACGTTGAAGTTGAAGCCGCCACCGGGACCGCCCGGACCCATGTGCGCACCGGCAGTGGGGCCGAGGCGTCGGACCTCGTCGTACTCCTTGCGCTTGGTGTCGTCGCCGAGCACGTCGTACGCGGCGCTGATCTCCTTGAAGCGCTCCTCGGACGCAGCGTCACCGGGGTGCGTGTCGGGGTGGTGTTGGCGCGCGAGAGACCGGTACGCCTTGGTGATGTCCTTCGCGGACGCGGTCTCGGCGACGCCGAGCACCTTGTAGTAGTCCTTCTCGAACCACTCGCGTTGTGCAGCCATGCCGGGTCACCTCCGGCTGACGCGTGACGTGCTGGTGCGCGCGGTCACGTGTCAGCCACGCACCTTGACCATCGCAGGGCGCAGCACCTTGCCCTTCCAGGTGTAGCCGCTGCGAAGCACCTCGGCGACGACGGGCTCGCCGTCACCGGGCTCGTGCAGGACGGCCTCGGCGAGAGTGGGGTCGAAGGGCTGCTCGTGCAGGTTCATGCTTTCGAGACCCATCTTGCGCATCTCGCCGAGCAGCAGGTTGAAGATCGGCTCGACCTCGGCCGGGTGCTGCACGAACGCCGCCTCGACCGCATCGAGCACGGGCAGCATCGACTCGGCCATCTTGCCGGTGGCGCGCTGCACCTCGTCGGCGGTCTGCGCGGCGACCCGCTTGCGGTAGTTGTCGAAGTCGGCCTGCAGGCGCTGGGCGACGTCCTTGAACGTGTCGCGCTCGACGAGCAGTGCCTCGACGTCGTGCTCGACCGCTGCCGCGGCGCGCTCGGCGTCGTCTGCGTCGCCGGCGAGGCGAGCCGCCTCCGCCGCAGCGATGTCGCTGGGACGGAGACGGGTCATCTCGCTCGTGCGGTCGGGGTTGAGCTCGCTCTCGTCGAACGGCGCGAACGTCACGTCGTCGTCGGCACCGTCGACGACACCCGCCGCGTCGCCCGCTGCGAAGATCGCATCGAGTTCGTCGGTGATGTCGTCGCCGGGTGTGGGGTCGTGCTGGTCGGTCACGACCGGCTCACTTCTCGTCGACGATCTCGGCGTCGATGATGTCGTCGTCGCTGGCGCCGGTCTGGCCCGAGGCCGACGTGCCCGCCGACTGCTCCTGAGCCGCCTTCTCGTACAGCTGTTGGCCGGCGACCTGCAGCGCCATCGACAGGGCCTCGGAGGCCTTCTTGATGGCATCGTTGTCGTTGCCGGTGAGTGCGGTACGCAACTCGTTGAGCGGCGTCTCGACGGCCGACTTGTCGGCGAGGTTGTCGCCCTGCTCGCGCAGCATCTTCTCGGTCTGGTACACGAGCGAGTCGCCGTTGTTGCGGATCTCGGCCTCCTCGCGACGCTTGCGGTCCTCCTCGGCGTGCGCCTCGGCGTCCTTCACCATCTGGGCGATGTCGTCCTTGTTGAGCGTGCTCTGACCGGTGATGGTCATGCTCTGCTCCTTGCTGGTGGCGCGGTCCTTGGCGCTGACGTGCACGATGCCGTTGGCGTCGATGTCGAAGGTGACCTCGATCTGCGGCACGCCACGCGGGGCGGGCGGGAGGTCGACGAGCTGGAACTTGCCGAGCGTCTTGTTGTACGCCGCCATCTCGCGCTCGCCCTGCAGCACGTGGATCTCCACCGACGGCTGCATGTCCTCGGCGGTGGTGAACACCTCGGTGCGCTTGGTGGGGATCGTGGTGTTGCGCTCGATGAGGCGGGTCATGACGCCACCCTTGGTCTCGATGCCGAGGCTGAGCGGTGTGACGTCGAGCAGCAGCACGTCCTTGACGTCACCCTTCAGCACGCCGGCCTGCACGGCGGCGCCCACGGCGACGACCTCGTCGGGGTTGACCGACTTGTTGGGCTCCTTGCCGGTCATGCCGGTGACCAGGTCGCTGACCGCCGGCATGCGGGTCGAGCCGCCCACGAGGATGACGTGGTGCAGCTCGCCCTTGGTGATGCCGGCGTCCTTGAGCGCCTGCTCGAACGGGATGCGGCAGCGCTCGATGAGGTCGGCCGTCATCTCCTGGAACTTGGCGCGACTGAGTGTCTCGTCGAGGTGGAGCGGGCCCTCGGCCGTGGCCGTGATGAAGGGCAGGTTGATCTGCGTCTGCTGCACCTGGCTGAGCTCGATCTTGGCCTTCTCGGCGGCCTCCTTGAGGCGCTGGGCAGCCATCTTGTCGGCACCGAGGTCGACGCCGTGCTTGGCCTTGAACTCCTTGACGAGCCAGTCGATGACCCGCTGGTCCCAGTCGTCGCCGCCGAGGTGGGTGTCGCCGTGGGTGCTCTTCACCTCGAAGACACCGTCACCGATCTCGAGCACCGACACGTCGAACGTGCCGCCACCGAGGTCGAACACGAGCACCTTCTCGTCCTCGCTGCCCTTGTCGAGCCCGTAGGCGAGCGCCGCGGCGGTGGGCTCGTTGATGATGCGCAGCACGTTGAGGCCGGCGATCTGCCCGGCCTCCTTGGTGGCGGTGCGCTGCGCGTCGTCGAAGTAGGCGGGCACGGTGATGACCGCGTCGGTGACCTCGGTGCCCAGGTAGGCCTCGGCGTCACGCTTGAGCTTCATGAGCGTGCGGGCGCTGATCTCCTGGGGGGTGTAGCGCTTGCCGTCGACGTCGTCGGTCTTCCACGCCTCGCC
Source organism: Ilumatobacteraceae bacterium (assembly GCA_049424465.1). Lineage (GTDB taxonomy): Bacteria > Actinomycetota > Acidimicrobiia > Acidimicrobiales > Ilumatobacteraceae > UBA668. Next base: position 5,596 of record JBMSSR010000042.1, on the reverse strand, counting down.
CATGTGGCGCTTGATGCTGCGGAAGGTGCGGTCGGGGTTGGTGATGGCCTGACGCTTGGCCACCTCGCCGACGAGGACCTCGCCGGCCTTGCTGAACGCGACCACCGACGGGGTGGTGCGGCTGCCCTCGCTGTTCGGGATGACGACCGTGTCGCCCGCCTCGAAGACGGCGACGACGGAGTTGGTGGTACCGAGGTCGATACCGACGGCCTTGCCCATGGTGTGTCTCCTTGCGCTGGATCTGCCGCCTCCGGCCGGGGGGTGACCGGAGCCGGACAGAACTTGAGTGAACCTGACGCAAGGCTATGGGGCCGCTGTCGGGGACGCCAACTCGCAAGTGAGAAAACTTGAGTCGTGGTGACTCAAGATGTGGGGCCGACCGTCACCAGTCGAGGATCACCTTGCCGCACTCGCCGGTGGACACCGTGTCGAACGCCTCCTCGAACCGGTCGGCGGGCAGGCGGTGGGTGACGATCGCGCTGACGTCGAGCCCGCTCTGCAGCATTGCGGCCATCTTGTACCAGGTCTCGAAGATGCGCCGGCCGTAGATGCCGGCCACCTCGAGGCCCTTGAAGATGACGTCGTTCACGTCGAGCGTCATCGGCCCGGCCGGGATGCCGAGCACGGCGATGCGGCCGCCGTGATTCATCGAGTCGAGCATCTGGTTGAACGCCGCCTCGGCGCCCGACATCTCGAGGCCGACGTCGAATCCCTCGGCCATGCCGAGCTCGGCCATCACCGGCCCGAGCTGCTCGTGGCGCGAGTCGACGGCGCGCGAGGCACCCGCTGCCTTCGCCATCTCGAGCCGGTACGGATTGATGTCAGTGACCACCACGTGCCGCGCGCCGATGTGGCGCACGATGCTGGTGGCGAGCACACCGATGGGCCCGGCGCCGGTGATGAGCACGTCCTCTCCGACCACGTCGAAGCGCAGTGCGGTGTGCGTCGCATTGCCCAGCGGGTCGAGCACGGCGGCGACGTCGTCGCTGATGTGCGGCGGCACCACGAACACGTTGGCGGCAGGGATGACGATGTACTCGGCGAACGCACCGGGACGTGTGACGCCCACGCCGGTGTGGTTGTGGCAGAACTCGCGGCGACCGCCCTTGCAGTTGCGGCAGTGACCACACGTCACGTGCCCCTCGCCCGCGACGCGTTGGCCGACCTCGAGCCCCTGCACGCCGCTGCCGAGCGCCGCGATGTCGCCCATGAACTCGTGGCCGACGACCATCGGCGCCGGGATCGTGGCCTGTGCCCATGCGTCCCACTTGTGGATGTGCAGGTCGGTGCCGCAGATGGACGTCTTGCGCACGCGGATGAGCACCTCACCGTCGCCGGGGTGCGGGACCGGTACGTCCTCCATCCACAGCCCCGGCTCGCGCCGTGCCTTCACCAGTGCCTTCATCGTGTCGGCCATGTGGTCCCCCTCGGTGGTGCGACGATCGTCGCGGTGAGTCGGTGTGGTGTCGTCAGTGCACGATGCCCATCGAGCGGCCGACTGTGGTGAAGGCGGCAATCGCCCGATCGATGTCGTCGTCGCTGTGCGCTGCGGACATCTGTGTGCGGATTCGTGCCTTGCCCTGCGGCACGACGGGGTAGCTGAAGGCGATGACGTAGATGCCCTCGTCGAGCAGGCGTGCTGCCATCTCGCCGGCCACCTTGGCGTCACCGAGCATGACGGGGATGATCGGGTGGCCGTTGCCGGCGAGGGTGAATCCCGCCGCGGTCATGCCGGCACGGAACCGCTCGGCGTTGCGTGTGAGACGGGCGCGCAGGTCGTCACCCTGCTCGAGCAGGTCCAGCACGGTGAGCGTCGTCGCGGTGATGGCCGGGGCGAGGCTGTTGCTGAACAGGTATGGGCGCGACCGCTGGCGCAACCAGTCGATGACCTCCTTGCGACCGCTCGTGTAGCCGCCGCTCGCGCCCCCCAGGGCCTTGCCGAGCGTGCCGGTGATGATGTCGACGCGGCCCATCACGTCGCACAGCTCGTGCGTGCCGCGACCGCCGGCGCCGACGAAGCCGACGGCGTGCGAGTCGTCGACCATGACCATCGCGTCGTACTGCTCGGCGAGGTCGCAGATGGCGCGCAGATTGGCGATGACACCGTCCATCGAGAACACGCCGTCGGTCGCGATGAGCCGGTAGCGCGCGTCACCGGCCTCGCGGAGTCGTGCCTCGCGCTCGGCCATGTCGTTGTTCTCGTAGCGCATGCGACGCGCCTTCGACAGACGGATGCCGTCGATGATCGATGCATGGTTGAGGCTGTCGCTGATGACGACGTCGGGTTCGTCGAGGATGGTCTCGAACAGGCCGCCGTTGGCATCGAAGCACGACGAGTACAGGATGGTGTCATCGGTGCCGAGGAACGCGCTGAGTCGGCGTTCGAGCTCGGTGTGCACCGTCTGCGTGCCACAGATGAACCGCACGGACGCCATGCCGAAGCCGTGGTCCTCGATCGCCTGGCGCGATGCGGCGACCAGCGCCGGGTCGTCGGCAAGGCCGAGGTAGTTGTTCGCGCACATGTTGATGAGCCACCGGTCGTCGGCCAGCTGGACGTGGGCATTCTGCGGCGAGGCGATGACCCGCTCGGCCTTGAAGAGTCCGTCGACCTTCAGCTGCTCGGTCCGCGAGGCGAGGTCGGCGAGAATTCCGGTACGCATGTACCAAGAATACGTGAGGTGGGCCGGTCCGCAGTGCCGAACCGGCCATCGACCCGTCGACGTGTGACGTGCCTCGCCCGGCACGACGGGCCCGGCGAGCGCAGATGGCCCGCCCGGCCCCGCTCGTAGAGTGCCGTCATGTCCATCGGGCGGGTCGCCGAGCGCGACGGCTGGGCCTGCTGGCTGTGCGGTGGCGACATCGACCCGCACGCCCCGGCCAACACGGCGAATGCGGCGACGCTCGATCACCTCGTGCCGCGCAGCCGAGGTGGGGGCAGCGAACTCGCCAACCTCCGACTCGCCCATCGCCGGTGCAACGTGCGCCGCGGCAATCACCTGCCCGAGCTGCGGTGGCCCGCCGACTGGCCGCTGCTGATGACCGTGCACGTGTGGACCGCGCTCGCACGACTGGCGCCTCGACCCGGGACGAGCGAGGTCGTGGCGATGGCGCCACTGCTCGACCTGGCCGAGCGAGCAGCGGCGTGGGTGGTCGAGCGCGCCGAGTCGTTCGTGCCCGGTGGGTGGGAGAGCTGGACCGTGACCGACCCGGCGGGGCCCGTGGCGGTGTGGCTCCGTCGCCCTGCGGCGGCACCGCCCGGTTCCGCGGGGAAGCCGTTCATCGCGGGCTGACTACCCTGCGCCCATGACCGCTCTTCACGTGGAGGCATCCCCCGAGTCGGTCGGGATGTCGTCGCAACGCCTCGCCCGCCTCGATCAGCACTTCCAGCGCTACGTCGACGACGGTCGGTTGACCGGCTGGCAGGTGGTCGTGGCTCGTCACGGCAAGGTGGTGCACCACACGCTCGCCGGACGCCGCGACGTGGCGAACGACCTGCCCGTCGAGGCCGACACGATCTGGCGCATCTTCTCGATGACCAAGCCGATCACGGCGGTGCTCGCGCTGCAGCTGTGGGAGGAGGGCCTGTTCGAGCTGAACGATCCCGTGCACCGGTTCATCCCGGCCTTCCGGAACACCAGGGTGTGGCGGTCGGGCAGCGTGACGGCACCGGTCACCGACCCGATCACCGAGACGCTCCGGCTGTGGCAGTTGTTCGCGCACACCGCTGGTCTCACCTACGGCTTCATGTATGCCCACCCGGTCGACGACCTCTACCGGCGTGCCGGGTTCGAGTGGGGCACGCCCGACGGGCTCGACCTCGAGGGTGTGTGCGACCGGCTGGCCGCGCTCCCGCTGCTGTTCCAGCCCGGAACCGAGTGGAACTACTCGATGGGTCTCGACGTCCTCGGTCGCGTGCTCGAGGTGGTGAGCGGGCAGTCACTCGACGAGCTGCTGCGCACCCGGTTGCTCGAGCCGCTCGGCATGCACGACACCACGTGGCACGTACCCGAGCCGCAGCAGCACCGACTCGCCGCGCTCTACGGCGCCCACCCGGCAACGCGTACCGCAGTGCTGCTGGACGGGATGGGCGCAGCAGCCACGCGCCCGCCCAAGGCCCTGATGGGTGGCGGCGGGTTGCAGAGCACCGCCCACGACTATCACCGCTTCATGCAGATGCTCGCCAACGGTGGCGAGCTCGACGGTGTGCGCATCCTGTCACCGCGCACCGTGCGGTTCATGGCCAGCAATCACCTGCCCGACAACATGGACCTCACCGCGTTCGGCCGCCCGCTGTTCTCGGAGACGACGTTCGACGGCGTGGGATTCGGCCTCGGGGTGAGCGTGACGCTCGACCCGGTCAAGGGTCGCGTGCCCGGCAATCCGGGCGAGTATGCGTGGGGCGGTGCGGCGAGCACTGCGTTCTGGATCGACCCGGTCGACGACCTGACCGTGGCGTTCTACACCCAGCTGCTGCCGAGCAGCACGCACCCGATTCGCACCCAGCTGAAGCAGCTGGTGTCTCAGTCCTTGCTCTGAGTTCTGGCTCGCTGCGCAGCGAGTTGGGCGAGGCGCGCCTGACGCTGCGCGTCGGCATCGGTCGGCGAGGTGGCGGCCTGCTCGCCACCGGACGGATCGTCAGCGGGCACGCTGGTGCCGCCCCGTGCTGCTGCAGTCGCGCGGACACGGGCACGGTTGCTGCCGATGAGGACCCGCACGAGGGCGAAACCCATCGCAGCGAGGATGAGCAGCATCACGAGGTCCTGGTAGACGGGGTTGCTCACGTCGGTCCCGGCGAGCGCGCCGTGCACGAACCCGAGCCACACGACCGCGTACGCCGACACGTGGATGGCGTGCCACAGGCGCGTGGGCAACCAGCGCATCAGCAATGACGAGATCTGCACGAGCGCGAGCAGGTACATCGCGATGACGCCGAGCGCGACCGGCGTGTTCTTCCACTCGCTCCCCCAGGGCACGAACAGCTCGCGCCACCCGAAGTAGACGTAGTTGTCGCCGACGAGGGCGAGCATGTGGACGACGATCATGATGCAGCCGAGTGAGCTCATCCACCGGTGCAGACCGAGGAGCCATGCCGGCCGGTCGACGGGCTTGAGCACGCGGGTCGACAGCAGGACGCCCCACACGAGGCTGCCGACGAGCAGCAGACCGCCCACCATGCCGGTCGCGCGGGACACCCACCACATGAACTGCGGATGCATCAGCGCGTTCCCTCCAGACTGTGGACCGGTGAGGTGAGTGGACTGTTCGGCGGCACGAGCGCGAACCGGCTCCACGAGTCGGTGGCGCGCGACGAACCGTCGTCGAACTGAAGTCTGACACCGAGCGACCACCGTTCGAGGTCGTCGAGGGCGCGGGGACCCGTGACCATCGCCCACGTCGCGCACACCTCGGCCCACATCGCGGACCCGCCGACCACGGTCGCCTGGACCAGCCGCGTCGCCCCGTCACGGACATCTGCAGCGTCGTCGAGGGACGGGTCCACCTGGTGGTGCACGGTGCCCGAGGTCGCGACGCCACCGTCGCGCAGGCACACGTGGTCGACGATGCCGTCGTCGTCGTGCACGGCGACGACCCAGTC
>JBMSSR010000041.1:0-14944 GCA_049424465.1 Ilumatobacteraceae bacterium | reverse complement strand
CGGCGACGGTGGCAATGTCCGCGACTGGATCCACGTCGAGGACCACAACCGTGCAGCGCACCTCGTGCTCGAGTCGGGTGTGATCGGCGAGGTCTACAACATCGGCGCGCACCACGAACTCACCAACCGCGAGTTGACGTACAAGCTGCTCGAGCTGTGCGGACGCGACGAATCGGCGATCGAGCCGGTCGCCGACCGGCTGGGTCACGACCGCCGCTACTCGGTCAACATCGACAAGATCAGTGCGCTCGGGTGGCGACTGCAGCGCACGTTCGACGACTCGCTCGCCGAGACCGTCGCCTGGTACCGCGACAACCGCTGGTGGTGGGAGCCGCTGAAGGCCAGGGCAGGCCTCTAGATGCGGCTGCTCGTCACGGGTGCCGGCGGCCAACTGGGCCGCGAGCTCTCCGAGGTGTGTGGGCGCTCGGGCGACGAGGTCGTCGCAGCGGATCGCTCGGTCCTCGACATCACCGACCGCGGACAGGTGCTGCAGGCCATCACCTCGGTCCGGCCGGACGTCGTCGTCAACTGCGCCGCATGGACCGCCGTCGACGCGTGCGAGGGTGACCCCGACCGCGCGATGCGCGCCAACGGGCTCGCCGTGCGGTGGCTCGCCGAGGCGTGCCGCCGTACCGGGTCGCACCTCGTGCAGATCAGTACCGACTACGTGTTCGACGGCACGCTCGACCGTCCGTACCACGAGCACGATGTGACGGGTCCGCGCAGCGCATACGGCATCTCCAAGCTGGCGGGCGAGCGTGAGGCACTCGCACTCGGGCCGGCGGCCACGGTCGTGCGCACGTCGTGGGTGTGCGGCGCGCACGGGGCCAACATGGTGAGGACGATCATGCGGCTCGCCGAGGCGAACCCGGTGCTCACGTTCGTGTCCGACCAGGTGGGGCACCCGACGTTCACCGCCGACCTCGCACCCGTCGTCCGGCGGCTCGCGCTCGACCGGCTCAGCGGGGTCGTCCACGTCACCAACGAGGTGGCGTGCTCGTGGTACCGGTTCGCGTGCGAGGTGGTGCAGGCGATGGGCCTCGACCCCGACATCGTCCGCCCGGTCACGACCGCCGAACTGCAGCCGCCCCGCCCGGCACCGCGCCCGGCCAACAGCGTCCTCGACAACAGCGTGCTCCGGGCCGCCGGCTACCCGGCACTGCGCGACCACCGCGAGCCGCTTGCCGAACTGGTGGCACTGCTCCGCGGCTAGATTGTTAGGGACCGAAGGAGTTCGTATGGGCCAGATCGTCGGAGCCGCGCTCGTGGCTCACGTCCCCCCGCTGGTGCTGCCCGAGGACGTGCGGCTCGAGCTGAACGGCGGCAAGGACTTCTCGATCGTCGAGGGGCTGCACCGCATGCGCCGCGAACGCATCGACGCGCTGCGGCCCGACACGATCGTGGTGCTCGACACGCACTGGTTCACGACGTTCGAGTGGGTCGTGACATCGCACGAACGACGTGCCGGCAGGTTCACGAGCGAGGAACTGCCGCGGGGCAACCCACAGATGCCGTACGACATTCCCGGCGATCCGGAGCTCGCCACACTGATGCAGGAAGTCGCCGCCGAGCGCGACGACACGTGGGTGCACGCCTCGAACGACCCCTACCTCGCGATCCACTACCCGACGGTGTACCTCACCCCGTTCCTGCAGCGCGACGAGGCGTGGGTGTCGGCGAGCATCTGCCAGACAGCCGAGTACGACGACTTCGTCGTGTTCGGCGAGGTACTGGCCGAGGCCGTGCGTCGCAGCGACCGCCGCGTCGTCGTGCTCGCCAGTGGAGCGCTCTCGCACAAGTTCTGGTCGCTGCGCGAACTGCGCCAGCACGAGGGTGCTGATCCCGCGCACATCTACAGCGCGGCCCACCGTGCCGCCGACGAGCACGTGATCTCCCTTCTCGAGCGCGGCGACCACGCGACGGTGCTCGCCGAGTACCCCGAGTTCCGGAAGTTCTCGCCCGAGGGACGCTTCGCGCACTACATCGTCATGGCTGCCGCGCTGGGCGGCGCGGCGTGGACCGCGAAGGGCGAGGCATATAGCGACTACGAGAACGCCGCCGGTACCGGTCAGATCCACCTGTGGTTCCCCTGCGGGGATTGATCCCACCGGCCCGCCCCGGCCTACGCCCGACCCGCCCACCCCGGCGGCCCCGGCGGCACCCACCATGCGCCTCGCGAACTCTGACGGCCGCGCGACGGTCGTCGTCGACGGTCACGCCGTCGACGTCGAGCGGGCATCGGGCGGGTCGCTCGGCAGCGACCCGATGCTGCTCAGCGACCTGGCGAACCACGATGCGCTACGGCAACTGGCCGCCGCTGCAGTGCCGGGCGAGTGGCCGGTGATCGACGAGTCGCGGCTCGGCGCGCCGGTGCCGCGTGCTCCGAAGGGGTTCGGTGTGGCGCTCAACTACCGGCAGCACGCGCTCGAGAGCGGCCTCGCCTTCCCCGACGAGCCGCATCTGTTCGGGAAGTCCGAGAACTGCGTGTGCGGGCCGTTCGACCCGATCGTCGTGCCCGCCGGTCGCGACCGCATCGACTACGAGGCCGAACTCGTCATCGTGTTCGGCCGCCGCTGCTCGCGTGCGACCCGGGCGGATGCATGGAGCTATCTCGCCGGCGTGACGGCGGGCCAGGACATCTCCGACCGCGGCGAGCAGTTCCGCCTGCCGGTCAAGCAGTTCACGATCGCCAAGTCGTACGACACGTTCGGTCCCATCGGCCCGTACCTCGTCACCACCGACGAGTTCGCCGATCCCGACGCGCTCGAGTTGGTGGGCTGGGTGTCGGGTGTCGAGATGCAGCGCACCAGCACGAGCGACCTCATCTTCGACGTCCCCGCACTCGTCGAGTGGCTCAGCAGGTTCATCACCTTCCAGCCCGGTGACCTGGTGTGGACCGGTACGCCCGGCGGCGTCGGCGAGGCGCAGAAGCCGCCGCGCTTCCTGCGCGCCGGTGACATGGTCGAGACCGAGGTCGTCGGCGTCGGTCGGATGCGCAACCCGGTCGTCGAGCGATGAGGGTCGTCGACGGCGGCGACCGCTCGTTCCTCTACGGCGGCCGGTTCACCGGTGACGTCGAGCTCGAGATGCTCAACGCCACGCCCACCGACGACGAGCCCGACACCGCGCTCGTGCACTTTCACGACGGTGCCGTCTCGTTCTGGCACGTGCACCCCGGTGGCCAGCAGTTGTTCGTGGTCAGTGGTGAGGCCCGCGTCGGCACCGAGGCTGACGGCGAGGTGCGCCTCGCGACCGGCACGCTCGTGGTGTGCCCCGCCGGCGAGCGGCACTGGCACGGCGCCGCCCCGGGTGCCGACACGACACTGCTCGCCGTCACGTGGGGCACGACGCAGTGGGAGGACCTCAGTCCGCTGTGAGCACGTACGACGTCGCCGTGGTGGGCCTCGGCCCGACGGGGGCGACGATGGCGCTCGCACTCGGTCGTCGTGGCCACCGCGTGGTCGTGTTCGAGCGCAGCACCGAGCCGTACTCGATGCCGCGTGCGTGTCACCTGGATGCCGAGGTGGCACGCATCCTCGCCCGGCACGGCCTCGAGGACGACCTCCACGACCTGCTCACCGAGTCGGCCGGCATGGAATACGTCGACGGCGACGGCGTGCGCCTGTTCACGTTCGAGGGCTTCGAGCGAGCGCCGCTGCTGGGGTGGCACGAGGACTACGTGTTCGTGCAGCCCGAGCTCGAAGAAGTGATGCGCCGCCACCTCACTGCGCTGCCGTCGGTCGAGATCCGGCTCGGTGTCGAGGCGCCGTCGCTCGACGACCTTCGGTCGATGGCGCGCTTCGTGGTCGCGTGCGACGGCGCGTCCAGCGGTGTGCGCCAACAACTCGGTGTGCCGCTACGCGACCTGGTGTACGACGAGCCGTGGCTGGTGGTCGACGTGATGCTCGACCGCGAGCCCGAGCCACCGCTGCCCGACATCATCCAGCAGGTGTGCGACCCTGCGCGGCTCGCCACGTTCGTGCCGTCGCACGGCGCGCATCGACGGTGGGAGTTCCTGCTCGCCGAGGGGGAGGACCCCGATCCGTGGACGCTGCTCGAGCGGTGGGGAGTCACTCCGGCCCACGGCACGCTGGTGCGCGCGGTCCGCTACCGGTTCCACGCGCTGGTCGCCGAGCAGTGGCGCGTCGGCACCGTGTTCCTCGCCGGTGACGCGGCCCACATGATGCCGCCGTTCATGGGGCAGGGCCTGTGCAGCGGCGTGCGCGACGCCGACAACCTCGCATGGCGCCTCGACGAGGTGCTCGGTGGCGCCGACGAGCCCGTGCTCGACGGGTACGCCACCGAGCGGCGCGCCCACGCCGAGCAGGTCATCGCGATGTCGGTCGATGCCGGCCGCACGCTGGCCCGCCTGGCGGCCGACCCCACCGACCTGCCGCAGCCCAGCGCCCCTGACCCGACCCGGTGGTCGCGCCTGCCGGGTCTCGACCTCGGGGGTGACTTCCCGGTGGGCCACCAGCTCCCGCAGCCCGACCGCCTCGACGACCGGCTGCCGACGTGGTGCTGGGTCGCGTCGGATGCCACGTTCGTACCGCGCGACGGGCGGCCGGTGGTCGTCGAGCCCCGAGCGACGTACGGGCACCGGGCGGTCCTCGTGCGCCCCGATCGCTACATCGCGGCAGTCGTCAGCGAGGGTGCAGCACCAGCGGCAGGTGCTTGAGGCCGTTGATGAAGTTGCTGCGCACACGGCGCGGCGACCCGGCCAGCTCGAGACGCCCGACGCGTCGCACCAACGTCTCGAGGAACGTGCGCACCTCGAGTCGGGCCATCCACTGCCCGAGGCACAGGTGCGGGCCGCCGCCACCGAAGGTGACGTGCGGGTTCGGCGCCCGGGTGATGTCGAAGCGGTGAGGGTCGCGGAACACCATCGGGTCGAAGTTCGCGGCGAGGTACCACGTCACGACCTTGTCGCCGGCCGCGACCTCGACGTCGCCGAGCAGCGTGTCGACCGTGGCGGTGCGGCGGAAGTGCAGCTGGGGGCTGGTCCAGCGCAGCACCTCCTCCGTCGCGCTGTCGAGCAGCTCGGGTCGCGCGCGCAGCAGCTCGAGCTGTTCGGGGTGCTCGGCGAGCGCGAGCAGGCCGTGCGAGAGCGAGTGTCGCGTGGTCTCGTTGCCGGCGATGAGCAGCAGCAGGAAGAAGGTGCCCTGCTCGCGTGGCGTCAGCGGCTCGCCATCGACGAGCGCGTTGGAGAGCACCGTCAGCACGTCACCGCTGTCAGCGCCACGGCGCGCGGTCGCGAGCCGGTCGACGTACTCGAGCACCTTCAGGCTGACGGGGCTGCGGAAGGGCAGCAGGCGATACGGGTCGGTGTCACCCTGGTCGCTGACGAGGTCGGCGTAGTCGGGGTCGGCGTTGTAGACGATCTGGTCGGCCCAGCGGAAGAGTCGCGGCGCATCGTCATCGGGTACTCCGAGCAGACCGGTGATCATGCGGATCGGCAGCTCGCGGGCGACGTCGTACACACCGTCGACGGGTGTGGTACCGCTCGACGCAGCGAGGGCGTCGTCGAGCACCTGGTCGACGAGTGCAGTCGCGTGCGCTGTGTAGGTCTCGACGGCACGCTTGCTGAACGAGGGGTTGACCAGTTGGCGAAGGCGTGTGTGGCGCGGTGGGTCGGTCTCGAGCATGGTGCGGCGCGCCACCAGTGCGTCGGGCTCGAGTTCCTCGATCTCGGTGCCGTCGACCTCACTGCTGAAGGTGCGCCAGTCCTTGTGCACGGCGACGACGTGTTCGTGAGTCGTGAGCGACCAGAAACCGCGGCCGTGATGGCCGTTCGCGGGGGTCTCGTTGACCCACGCCACGGGCGCGCTGCGCCGGAACTCGTCGTACGCATCGTGCGGGACCCCGGACTCGTAGACGTCGTGGCCGACGATGTCGAGGTGGGGGAGTGAGTCCGGCCGCATGTGCTGACTGTACGCCGCGCCGCGATCGTTCGGGAACGAAGGATCCAGCCCGGTTTGCTACTGTCCGGCGCATGGGGAACCGACGTGTACGCGTGATGTGGAGTGACCTGAACGGGCTGTCGCACGGGCGATACGTACCGGTGCGGCGCATCCACGAGCACACCCACCATGCCGTGACGACGCTCACGATGAACGTCCTCGGCGACATCCTCGAGGTGCCGGGGTACAGCGCCGACGTGGGCTATCCCGACCTGTCGACGGTCCCGGTGCCCGACTCGCGCCGGCCGGGCTGGGAGCCCGACACCGACGTCGTGGTCGCCGACCTCGAGTACCACCACGAACCGCTCGAGCTCAGCCCCCGTGCCGCGCTGCAGAAGTCGGTCGACGCGTGGCGCGAGATGGGCTACGAGCCGATGCTCGGCTTCGAGATGGAGTTCTACGTCATGCAGGCCGACGCCACGGCGCCGGGTGGCTACGTGCCGCTCGACCGCCCGTCGCACCGCGTGTACGGCGTGGGCATCGGCGGCGACGTGTACGCCGAGGACGGCTCGAGCCTGATGTTCGACATCTTCGACGCGGCCGAGCACTGCGAACTCGACCTCGAGGGCGTCGCCGCCGAGTTCAGCCCGGCGCAGATGGAGCTGAACATGAAGTACGGCCCGGCGATGGACGCCGCCGACCGTGCGTTCATCAGCCGCGACATGGTGCGCGAGCTCGCCGGACGCAAGGGCTTCGGCATCACGTTCATGGGCCGGCCGATCGGCGGGCCGTTCACCGGCAGTGGCCTGCACATCAACTTCTCGCTGGTCCCGGTGGGCACCACGTCGAATGCGTTCGACGACCCCAGCGCCGAGTTCGGCATCTCGACACTCGCCCGGCAGTGCATGGGCGGGATGATCGCCCACCACGAGGCGATGGCGCTGATGTCGGCGCCCACCATCAACAGCTACAAGCGCCTGATGCCCGGCATCATCGCCGGGTACTGGGCCAACTGGGGCCTCGACAACCGCATCAGCACGTACCGCGTGCCGGGCGAGCGCGGTGCCGCGACCCGGATCGAGAACCGCATGCCGTGCGGTACGGCCAACGTCTACCTGGCGGCGGCAGTGATGCTCGAGGCGGCGCGACTCGGTGTGGTCAACGGCATCGACTGTGGCGCGCCGCAGGAGGGCAATGGCGACGTCGAGCCCAACACCGACCGGCACACGCCGCACTCACTGGCCGAGGCCGTCGCCGCGTTCGAGGCTGACGCCGAACTGCGCGACACGCTGGGCCACGACCTCAGCCTCGCCTACCTCACCATCCGTCGCAACGAGCTCGAGCGGTGGGAGGCAGCGGGTGTCGAGTGGGACCCCGACACCATCAGCGACTGGGAGCTGAGCAACTACCTGCCGTACTACTGAGCCGCCGGCCCGGTCGCCGGGCTCAGACAGCGAAGGGGTCGCGCTCGGCCTCGGCGCGGTGGGCGAGGTACCAGTCGATCGTGCGGCGCAGACCGTCCTCGAACGGCATCTGTGCCCGCCAGCCGAACAGCTCCTCGGCGCGCGCGGGGTCGACGCGGCGGCGCGGCTGGCCGTCGGGCTTGGTGGCGTCCCACACGAGGTCGCCCTCGTAGCCGACCATCTGCGCGATCAACTCGACGGTCTCGCGGATCGTGATCTCGCGATTGGTGCCGAGGTTGACGGGCTCGACCTGCTCGAGCACCTCTGCTGCGAGCACGATCGCGGCAGCCGCGTCGTCGACGTACAGGTACTCGCGGCTCGCGGTGCCCGTGCCCCACACGTCCATCTTCTGCTCGCCGGCCTCCTTGGCCTCGACGCAGCGCTTGATGCGTGCCGGGATGACGTGGCTGACCGCCGGGTGGAACTTGTCGCCCGGTCCGTAGAGGTTGGTGGGGATGAGATAGGCGAACCGCTGTCCGTACTGGTGGTGGTTGACCTGGGCGTGCACGAGGTGCGCCTTCTTCGCGATCCCGTACGGCGCGTTGGTCTCCTCGGGGTACCCGTCCCAGAGCGACGCCTCGCGGAACGGCACCGGGGTGAACTTCGGGTACGAGCACACCGTGCCGAGCAGCACCGTCTTCTCGACGGTGGCCGAGGTGCGCGCCGCCTCGATGACGTGGGTGCCCATCAGCAGGTTGTGCAGGTACAGCGGCGCTGGCTCGGCCTGGTTGTAGCCGATGCCGCCGACTCGGGCGGCGAGGTGGATGACATGCGTGGGGCGCGTGTCGGCGAACAGCTGCTCGGCGGCACCGGGACGGGTGAGGTCGTAGTCGCGGCTGCGGGGTACGGCCACGTCGGCACCCTGCTCGGCGAGCAGGCGGACGACGACGCGCCCGAGGAAGCCGGCTCCCCCTGTGACGACGACGCGACGACCCTGCCAGAAGGTGCTCATGGTCCTGATGCTACGACGCACACGCCATGATGGTGAGGTGCGCGTCGCCTACACCCTCGAGCAGTGCTGGCACCGTGTGCCGGGTGGCACTGCGGTGGCGGCACTCCGTGTGGCCGAGGCCATGGCGGCACAGCGGGACGTGCGCCTCATCGGTGTCGCGGGCCGTCACCGCCGACTGCCGCCCGACCCCTGGACGCCACCGATCCCGGTCGAGCGCCTGCTCTGGCCGGCGCCGTGGCTGTACGAGACGTGGTTGCGGTTCGGGTGGCCTGCCGTCGAGGCCGCCACGGGTCCGGTCGACGTGACCCATGCCACCACGCTCATCCCGTGCCCGACCCGCGCGCGCCTGGTCGTGACACTGCACGACCTCGCGTGGGTGCACCACCCGGGCCATTTCACCCGGCACGGTGTTTCGGTGTTCGAGCGCAGCCTTGCGGACGTCAAGCGGCGCGCCGACGTGGTGCTGTGCTCCAGTCAGGCGACGATGGACGACTGTGTGGTGGCCGGCTTGGGTGCCGAGCGGCTGCGACTCGTCCCGCTCGGCGTCGCCACCGATCGTGCCTCGGCGGTCGACATCGCGCGAGTACGCCGCCGTTATGGTCTGCCGGACGAGTACCTGTTGTTCGTCGGCACGGTCGAGCCGCGCAAGAACCTGCGACGCCTCGTCGCCGCACGCGCCCGCGTGCCGGGTGCGCCGCCGTTGATCGTCGTCGGGGCCGAGGGCTGGGGCTCGACCGGTGTCGGCACCGAGTCGCCGGGCGTCCGCTTCCTCGGATTCGTGCCCGAGTCCGATCTCGCCGGCCTGTATGCCGCGGCGGCAGCGTTCTGCTACCCGAGCGAGCTCGAGGGCTACGGCCTGCCGGTGCTCGAGGCGATGGCGCAGTCGACACCGGTCGTCACGAGCCGCGGCACCGCGACCGAGGAGACGGCGGGTGGTGCCGCAGTACTCGTCGACCCGCGCAGCATCGACGACATCGCGCGAGGCATCAGCGAGGCGCTCGAGCGGCGCGACGAGCTGGCGGCAGTGGGCCTCGCGCATGCGCAGCAGCGCAGCTGGGCGGCAACTGCTGCGCTCACCGCGGACGTGTACCGGGAACTCGCCCGATGACGGGTTCGTCCGGCGGTGACGGTGCAGCCGACGTCGTGGTCAACATGCTGTGGTGCGTGCCCGGCGGCGTGGGCGGCTCGGAGGAGTACCTGGTCCGGCAACTGCTCGGCCTCTCGGTCGCGGCGCAGCACGGTGCGCGCCACTGGTCGATGCGGGTCGCTGCCGCGCGCGGTCTCGCCGCTGCGCACGCCGACCTCGCGTCGCGGATGCCGATGGTCGAGCCGCCCTTCGCCAGCGACTCCCGGGTGCGACGCATCCTCGGCGAGGCGACGTGGCTGCGGCGGCTCGCGGCCGGGGCCGCGCTCGTGCACCACGGTGGCGGCACGGCGCCGTCGGGTCCCGGTTCCGACGCGGTGCCGTACGTGCTCACCGTGCACGACCTTCAGTTCCGCACCTATCCGCACTACTTCTCGGCGGTCAAGCGCGCGTACCTCGGTGCGGTGCTGCCGCGCTCGGCGCGGCGGGCGCGTGTCGTCGCGGTACCGAGCGAGTACGTGCGCCGGTCGGTGATCGAGGCCTACGGCATCGACGAGCGCCGCGTCATGGTCGTACCGCACGGTATCGACGCTGCGGAGCGCGCCGAGGTGACGCCCGAGGCGGTGCTGCGCGCCCGCTACTCGCTGGGCGACGGTCCGGTCGTCGTGTACCCGGCGGTGACGCACCCGCACAAGAACCACGCCTTCGTGCTCGAGCTGATGCGCACGCACTGGCGCGATCCCGACCTGCGCCTCGTGCTCACCGGCGGCCGTGGCGCGTCGCACGCGGTCGTCGACCTGTGCGACGACCCGCGTGTGCGCCACCTCGGCCGTGTCCCCGCCGCCGATCGCAATGGTCTCGTCGCGATGTCGCGCGCCCTGGTGTTCCCGAGCGAGTACGAGGGCTTTGGTGCACCGCTCATCGAGGCGATGACCCTCGGCGCGCCGGTGGTGTGCAGTGACCGGACCTGCATGCCAGATGTGGTGGGCGATGCCGGTGTCGTGCTGCCGCTCAGCGTCGACGCGTGGGCGGGCGCGCTCGACGAGGTCGACCGTCGGCGTGCGCCACTCGTCGCGGCGGGGCACCGGCGTGCCGAGCAGTTCACGTCGGTCGAGAGCGGGCGGGCACTGTCCGCTGTGTACGAGAGGGCACTGTCATGATCACCGACCCGGGTGCCCCGCTGCGCCTCGCGGTGCTGTGCCCGCACTTCGCGCCCGACACTGCGCCGACGGGTGACGTCATCACGCGCATCGTCACCGAGCTCGCAGCACGCGGCCACGAGGTGCACGTGGTCACGGCGCTGCCGTGGTACCGCGAGCACCGCATCGAGCCCGGGTGGGACGGTCGTGCCGTGCGGCGAGAGCACACGGCGTGGGGCTCGATCACCCGCGTCAACCCGTTCCCCGGCGGCGACAAGCGCAATCTGGTGCGTCGCGCCGCCGGGTTCGCCGGGTTCAGCGTGCTGGCGGGTCTTGCCTCGCTGCCCGGCGGCCGTGTCGACGCCGTCATCGCGATGTCGCCGCCGCTCACGATGGGCCTGACCGGCTGGCTCACCCACCTCGTGCGGCGCGGTCCGCTGGTGTTCAACATCCAGGACGTCTTCCCTGACGCAGCGGTCGAGACCGGGGCGATCACCGACCGCCGCATCATCGCCGTCGCGTCATGGCTCGAGCGGGTGAGCTATCACCGCGCTGCCGCCGTGACGGTGCTCAGCGACGACCTGCGCGACAACGTGGCTGCCAAGGTGCGGCCGTCGCACCGGCACCGGGTCCACGTCATCCCCAACTTCGTCGACACCGAGTTCATCAGACCGGCCGACCGCATGACGCCGTTGCGGCGCGACCTGGGCATCGGTGACGAACCGGTGGTGCTGTACGCCGGCAACGTCGGCTTCTCACAGTCGCTCGAGATGGTGGTCGACACGGCACGGCGGTTCCCGCAGGCGACGTTCCTCGTCAACGGTGACGGGGCGGCGCGCACGACACTCGAGACCCGTGCGGCAGACCTGCCCAACGTGCGGTTCAGCGGCTACCAGCCCAAGGAGCGGGTTCCCGAGGTGCTCGCGACGGGTGACATCCATCTCGTCCCGCTCAAGGCCGGCCTCGGCCGGGTCAGCGTGCCCTCGAAGACCTACTCGATCCTCGCCGCGGGCCGTCCCGTCGTCGCCGCCATCGACCCCGGTACCGAGGTGCCGCGCATGCTGGCGGCGAGCGGTGGGGGCGTGGCAGTACCGCCCGACGACCCCGAGGCCTTCGCCGGGGCGCTCGGCGAACTGCTCGCCGATCCGGTGCGGGCGGCCGCGATGGGGGCCGGTGGACGGGCCTGGGTGGAGGGGGCGGCGTCCCCGGCCGCCGTGGCCGAGGCGTACGAGACCCTCATCCGGGGCCTCGCCGCCCGCTGAGCGGCCCGTTCGGCTCGGTGGGCTCGTGCCGACCGCATCGCCGGACGGCACCCCCGAGCCGCTAGCCTCGCATCCTCGTGGCAACATCCTCCGCCAAGAAGGTCGCCAAGCTCGCGTCGCGTGGCAAGGGTAAGAAGGTTCGTTTCGCGAGCGGCACCACGTTCCCCGTGGTCGTCGCCAGCGTGTCGGTGGTGATGATCGCGCTCATCGCCTACGGCAAGGTGTCGATGCCACCCGCCAACTCGGGTGCGCCCCAGCCGGGCGACGAGTGGACGATGGCGTACGAGTTCCGTGTCTGCGACGACACCTTCACGCTCGAGGGCTCGCCGGCCGACCTCACCGATCAGCAGGCCTCGGCGGGCGACCGCGAGCAGCTGTCGGCGGGCCAGAGCAACTCGGCGGGTTTCATCAACTACCACCCGACCACCGGCGGCGACACCGGTCGCAAGGCAACGCTCGGCGTGTTCCTCGACGTCTACGGCGTCGAGCTGTCGAGCGACGGACTCGTCATCCCGGCCGCGCAGGCAGGTGGCGCGGAGGACGAGGTGTACAACCTCGACGACCCGACGTTCTTCGACGGCACGTCGTGCGAGGGCGAGGACCCGCAGTTGAAGGTGCGTGTGTGGGACGACGCCTCGACCGACGACTTCCAGGACAACATCACGGCCTTCCGCGACCTGCGGTTCACCGACAACGGTATGGCGTTCGTCATCGCGATCGTGCCCGAGGGCAAGGACATCCCCAAGCCCGACACGTGGACCCGTCTCTCCGAGTTCGGCGTGATCGGCTCGGGTTCCTCGACGGTCGACTCGACGACGCCGTCCGACAGCACGTCGCCGTCCGACACCACGGCCCCGGGCGACACCACTGCCGACACGGTGGCCGACACCACGGCACCGGCGACGACGGCGGTCGACACCACGGCGCCGGCCACCACCGAGCCGGCACCCACGACCACGGGCGGCTGATGCGGGCGGTCGTGCTCGTGGGCGGGTTCGGCACCCGTCTGCGGCCGCTCACCGAGACGGTCCCCAAGCCGATGCTGCCGGTGGGTCACCTGCCCATCATCGAGCGTCTCGTCGCCAACCTCGCCCGCGGCGGCGTCACCGAGGTCACCCTCGCGCTGGGGTTCAAGCCCGAGCCGTTCATCGAGGCGTTCCCCGACGGCACGTGTGCGGGGGTCGCGCTGCGCTACGCCGTCGAACCCGCTCCGCTCGACACAGCAGGGGCCATCCGTTTCGCTGCTGACGCCTCGGGGATCGACGACACGTTCGTGGTCGCGAACGGTGACGTGCTGACCGATCTCGACGTGTCGGCGCTCGTCGCCTTCCACCGACAGCGCAGGGCAGAGGCAACGATCCACCTGATCGCCGTCCCCGATCCGTCTGCGTTCGGTGTGGTCGCGCTCGACGGTGAGGGTCGCGTCGAGCGCTTCGTCGAGAAGCCCGCGCCGGGTACCGAGCCGAGCAACCTGGTCAATGCCGGCACGTACGTCCTCGAGCCGTCGGTGCTCGGTCGCATCCCGGTGGCCGAGAAGACGTCGATCGAGCGGGTGACGTTCCCGGCTGTGGTCGCCGACGGTCGCCTGTTCGCGATGGCCACGGACGACTACTGGATCGACACCGGTCGTCCCGACACGTACCTCACCGCCACCCTCGACGTCGCGCGCGGGACGCGCCGGCACGACTCGTGCACGGCGGTACACCCCGGCGCTGCGGTCGGTGCGGGTGCGGCGGTCAGCGACTCGGTCGTCGGCGCAGGTGCCGTCATCGGCGACGGCGCCCAGGTGCGCTCGTCGGTCGTGCTGGCGGGTGCTCGCATCGGCGCTGGTGCCGTGGTGACAGACTCGGTGGTGATGGGTCGAGTGGGCGACGGTGCGCACGTGTCCGAGAGCGTGATCGGCGCCGAGGGCGACGTGGGCGACGGCGAGCACGTGCAGGGCGTCAAGCGCCCCGACCCGTCGACGACGTGAGGGTGCTCGTCATCGGCGGGGCCGGGTTCATCGGCTCGCACCTCGTCGAACGCCTGCTGGCCGAAGGCCACTCGGTCGAGGTCGTCGACGACCTCAGCACCGGTTCGATCGCCAACCTCGGTGAGGCACGCACGATGCCGGGCGAGCTCAAGTTCCACACGCTCGACATGTGTCACGACGGGCTCGCTGCGCTGGCGGCCATGCGCCCGCCCGACGTCGTCTACCAACTGGCGACGATGCCGCCCGGTCGCACGGCCGAGGAGACCGCAGGCGCGTCGCTGCGCGGTGTGGCCGCCGGCCTCGAGGTCGCACGGCAGCTGCCCGGCGCGAAGGTGGTGATGGCCGTCAAGGCGTCACTGCTGTACGGCGAGGTGTCGGCCCGCGAGCAGCCGCTCAAGGAGAGCCAGGCCTGGAAGCCGGTCGGTGTCGGCGGCGTCGTCACTCGCTCTGCGCTCGACCTGCTGGCGACCTACCGCGAACGGCATGCCGTCGAGTTCACCGCGCTGGCGATGCCCTCGGTGTACGGCCCGCGCCAGCGGCCGGAGGCCGGTGTCGTCGCGGCATTCGCGGCGGCGGCCCGTGGAGGCGTGGCGCCCACGGTGCACGGCGACGGTCGTCAGACACGCGACTTCCTGTTCGTCGACGACGCGGTCGACGCGCTGGTCCGGGCTGCGCACAAGGGCAGTGGGCTGGTGGTCAACACCGGCACCGGCGTGGCGACGAGCATCAACGAGCTGTGGCAGATGATCTCTGGTGGCGACGGTGCGGCACCCGTGCACGTGGCGCGACGCCCCGACTCGGTGCAGCGCCTGTCGCTCGCGGGAACCAGGGCACGCATCCAGCTCGCCTGGGCACCGTGGACCGATCTGGCCAGCGGCCTGCGGTCACTCGACCGCGCCTGACGGGCCCGTGCCGGTTCAGCGGGGTGAGACGCCCGCTGCCTCGAGCGTGCGGCGCGCGAGCGCGGCGCCGATCTCGGGGGTGCTCATCACGCTCGGCACGACGATCGGTTCGATGCCGGCTGCCCGCACCTCGTCGACGAGGTGCGCGTCGCCAGGGTCGATGCCGTGCTGCCGACCGAAATCGCACCGATGGTGCAGGAGTTGAATGAACTGCTTGCCCATAATGAACGTCAGGCGGAAGAGGCGCGGCGTCATGCCGGCAATCTGGCC
>JBMSSR010000040.1:0-15055 GCA_049424465.1 Ilumatobacteraceae bacterium | reverse complement strand
CCTCGATCGAGCGCGTGGTGACGAAGCGACGGCTCGAAGACCCGGACGAGCCGTGGCGCTATTGGGTGACGCGGCCCGTCGCTGAGCGCCTCGAGGCGGTCGAGCAACTGCGACGCGAGTATCACGGGTGGTCCCATGGAACTGAACCCCGACTTCCAAGAGTTCTTGCGATCGTTCGTCGGCCATGACGTTCGCTTCCTGATCGTCGGTGGGTACGCGCTCGCGGCGCACGGGCATCCTCGGTACACGAAAGACCTCGACGTCTGGGTGTGGACCGATCCTTCGAACTCTTCACGCGTCGTTGCGGCATTAGAGGAGTTCGGCTTCAGCGGGCTCGGGCTCACTGCAGCGGACTTCGAGGATCCTGATGTGGTGGTGCAGCTCGGGCGTGAACCGCAGCGGATCGACATCCTCACCTTCGCGACAGGCCTCGTTTTCACTGAGGCGTACGAGCATCGAGTGATGGTCGGCGTCGGTGGATTGCAGGTGCCGTTCGTCTCGGTCGACGACCTGCGTACCAACAAGCTGGCCACCGGACGACTTCGCGATCGGGCTGACGCTTCCGACCTCCCTCCGCCGGCCGACGATCGTTGCTGACGTCAGAAAGTAGACGAACGTCTACCGATACGACCTCTGACCGTGGCGCGCGTCACCGTACGACCGCGGAGTCCGGTGCGCCTCGCACATCGAGCGGGCGTGCCCGTGACGCCGACGGTTCTGCCGCGATCGGTCCTCGATCGACGAGGTGGGCTGGTGAGCGAAGACGACTACGGGCGCTCGGCGGGGCCCTGCACCAGCAGCATCCGCAGCACCCGCACGAACAGCGCAAGGCCGAGGATGCCCACGCCGAGGCCGCCCATGATCACCGTGACACCGGGGTCGTCGCGCTGGCCGGGGGCGTTGACCCCGGTGACGCCGAACCAGACGAGCGCGACCGCGACGATCGAGCCGCTCAGCGCGTCGAGCGAGCGGTGCGCGGCCTGTGACGTCACCGCCTGCCCGCGCACCATCGCGACGATCCGCCCGGCGCTGACCGCGCCCACCTGCACGGCGGCGAGTCCCACGATGGTGAGCACGCGCAACGCGGTCAGCGATGCCGAGCCGTCCTCCGGGTCGCGACCGCTGACGAGCGTCCACGCCATGGCGAGCTGGATGATGGCAGTCCCGGCGAGCACGAACCCGAGCACGACGCGGAGCGTGTTGAGCATCACCTTCTCCATGCCGCATCCTCGCGCTCGGTTCGCGCCGCCGTCCGTCACCCTCCGAGCGGCGCGCGGTGGCCCGTGATCTCAGGGCGCGGTGCGCGAGCGCGGCGTGACGGTCCCGACTCCTACGATGCGGGCATGGCGCAGGTGATCACGGTGTTCCGCAATCGGCTCGTCGACGGCGCTCGGGGCGAGTACTCGGACGTGGCGGCGGAGATGTCGCGACTGGCGCGGACGATGCCCGGGTATGTCGAACACAAGGCGTTCACTGCCGATGACGGCGAACGGGTGACGATCGTGACGTTCGCCGATCGGGCCTCACACGATGCGTGGCGAGACCACCCCGAGCACCGTGCTGCACAGGCAGCAGGCATCGATCGCTTCTATGCCGAGTACGCCATCCAGGTGGCCGATGTGACGTACTCGCACCGCTTCGCGCACGGCGGCTGATGCCGTCGCCGGGGACCGTTCGGTGGCTGGCTACCGTACGTACATCGATGGCACCCGGAGTGGTCCGGTCGTGCCGGTCGATCGACCAGAGGAGGCAGCGATGGCCATCAACCGGGGGCGATACTCGGCAGGCGCTGGCGCGGACGGGACGGTGCTCTTCCTGATCGGCATGCGCATCAATCGTGTGTGGCAGGTGTGGAAGTGGTTGCCCGTGTTCGCGGCAATGCCGCGCATGATCGCCGAGCTGATGAAGGACCGCAGTCTCGGCATGGTCGGTCGACCGCGTACCTTCTTGTCGGGCCGCACCATCCTCGTCTGGCAGTACTGGGCCTCGTTCGAGCAACTCGAGGCGTACGCGAAATCCACCACGGCTGCCCATCTCCCCGCCTGGCGCTCGTTCAACCGGCATGTGCGCGACAACGGATCGGTGGGCATCTTCCACGAGACCATCGTGCTGTCGGACGCGACGGTCGAGACGGTGTACGGCAACATGCCGACGATGGGGCTCGCGGCCGTGACGGGCGCGGTGCCGGCCTCGCAGCGCGGCCAGAGTGCCCGTGCCCGCATCACCGGTGCCGACACCGGCACGCCGCCGGTCGAGCCGTACTGACCGTACGTCGGCGTCAGCGGACGGCGCGGCCCACTGCGTCGACCATACGCTGCATGAACTCCACCATCGACGGCGCGCTCGGCACGACGCGCTCGGCGCCGTGGTACATCCCCGGCACGACGTGCAGGTCGCACTCGACGCCAGCGGCGCGGAGACGAGTCGCGTAGTCGACCGCTTCGTCGCGGAACAGATCGATGTCGCCGATGCCCACCCATGCCGGCGGCAGTCCGGAGAGGTCGTGGCGCCGGGCTGGTGACGCGTAGGCCCGCGGCTCGTCACTGGCCACGCGATGCCCCAGGTAGGCGGACCAGGCATAGCCATTCGACCGGTTCGACCAGACGAGGGTGCGCCGCCCCTTCTCGAGTGCCGTGCGGTCGTCGAGCATCGGGTACTGCAGCAACTGAAAGCACACCGTCGGTCCGTCCTCGTCGTGGGCGCGCTGCGCGAGCGCCGCCGCCAGTCCGCCGCCAGCGCTGTCGCCACCGACTGCCACGCGCGTGACGTCGATGCCGAGGCGGTCTGCATCGTCGTGCAACCAGCGCAGCGCGGCCATGCAGTCGTCGAGACCCGCAGGGAACGGGTGCTCGGGTGCGAGGCGGTAGTCGACGCTGGCGACGACGATGCCGACCTCGGCGGCGAACCTGCTGCACACGTCGTGGTACTGCTCGGGTGAACCCATCACGAGGCCACCGCCGTGGATCCAGAGCAGTGCACCGGTCGGTCGGGTACGACCGGCTGGTTCGTAGACGACGACGCGCACGGCGGGATGCTCGGCACCACCCGGTGCGAACTCGTCGTGATGCTCGACTCCGTCGCATGCGGTGGTGCGGACCGCGACGAGGCGGCGGGCGATGCGGAGCGCGAGGCGGTGCGTGATGGACGTCGGCAGCGCGACGAGGGGACTGCGGAGTTCTGGCGCCACCTGTCGGAGCAGTCGGCGACGACGCAGCAGTACCGCACCGCTGAGGACACTGAGCAGTGCCCCGATCGCAGCGACGATGGTTGCGAGCACGCGCTTCATCTGACCTCCGCTCGTCCGCTGTCGCACGACCGCGACCGCATCGTGACGCTACTGCGCCGACGCGGCGAGGAATCCAGCGGCTGCCACACTGTGGGGGTGGAGCAGCGAGGTCATCGGTGGTCGGAGGTCGAGCAGATCGCTGGTGATCTCGCCCGTGGCGTGGCGGCGAGGCTGCTGGCGCACGAGCATCACGTCATCGCGACGGTGCGCGACGACGGCCGTCCGCGTGTGAGTGGTACGACGGTGAACCTGACCGATGGCCGATTGTGGCTCGGGATGATGGGCGTGGCAGCCCGGGCTCGCGACCTGCGGTCCCGGCCGTGGTGCGCGCTGCATTCGGCGCCGATGAACGCCACCCTGCCTCAGGGCGAGGGCGATGTGCGCATCGACGCGGACGCCGTGTTCGTCGACGACGCTGATTTCGCCGCGCTCCTGCGGTCGATCGGTCACGAGCCCGAGGGGTTCGACGGCAGCAGCGCCGTCGAGCTCTTCGTGCGTGAGATGTCGTTGGTCGAGGTCGTCGGTGA
The DNA here is from genome assembly GCA_049424465.1 of Ilumatobacteraceae bacterium. GTDB lineage: Bacteria > Actinomycetota > Acidimicrobiia > Acidimicrobiales > Ilumatobacteraceae > UBA668. Next base: position 11,242 of record JBMSSR010000040.1, on the reverse strand, counting down.
CGAGATGGTGATCACGTCGTGGTCGCCGTCGGCGGGGGTCCGGACGGGCCGCCACCGCTGAGTGTGCGACGAGCGCCGCACCGACTCAGGTGTTCGGGACGTTGATCATCCAGCGGATGCCGAAGCGGTCGCGCCACGAGCCCCAGTAGGCACCCCAGGGCATGTCGGACAGCCCGGAGTCCTCGATCGCACCATCGGACAGCGCGGCATAGATGCGGTCGGCGTCCTCGCGAGAGTCGGGCTCGAGGTTGATGCTGATGTTGTTGCCCGGCGTCGCGGCGTGACCCTGTGACTCGAGCATGTCGGTACCCATCAGTACGTGGCCGGCGAGGATCGGCACGACGATGTGCATCATCTTGTGGTGGTCCTCGACCGGCAACTGGTCGGCCATGCCTGCATCGACGAACCGGACACGGGTCTCGATCGTGGTGCCGAACGCTGCCGCGTAGACCTCGAAGGCCTCCTCGGTGTTGCCCAGACAGTTGACGTAGGTGCTGACTCGTGCCATGCGGGCGACGCTACCGGCGGTCTCTCGCGATCGCTGCTCAGGTCGCGCAGTCGTACAGCGACGAGCTCACCGCATCGACCGGCGTGCACACATCGGTGATGTGCGTCGTCAGCGTCGACTGTCCGCGTCCGGGGCCGCGACCTCCCATGCCGCCCTGTTCGAGCAGGACGAAGCGCAGGTCGCCACCGGCGACGAGCGCATCGAACCCGTCCTCGTCGAGGATCAGGTCGTTGCCCGAGAACCCACCGAGTGCGATGACAGCCTCGCCGGTCTCGATGATGATCGGTGACGCCTGCATCGCCGACGTGGTCGCGACGAGCCAGGTCTCCCCGTGCCGCTGCGCTTCGAGATACTCGATCGTGCGTGCGTCGGTGGTGGCACCCGGACCGTTCGCCCGGCCGTCGGGCATGCCGCCGAACCCGGTGCTGGTGGGCGACGCGTACGGCAGGTTGGCGCTCAGGCCGGCGCGGAGCGACGCGATGGTCCACACCGCAGGCGCGAGCAGCGCTGTGCCGGCGAGCAGGAGCGCCGCACTGCCGACCTGTGCGGTCGAGCGAGCGCCGCTCGTCACGGAAGAGGTCGTCTCGATCACGTCGAGGTCGGCGATGTCGAGTGCGTCGCGGTCGGTCCCCTCGTGGTCATGGTCGTGCTCGCGCATGACGAGCACCCATCCGATCGCACCGAGGCCGATGCCGAGGGTCGCCGCGCCGCCCATGAGCGTGGCGGTGTGGTCGGTTCGGTGGGCGAGTACGGCGTCGACGAGCCCGGTGATCGCGAGCGACGTGCCGACTGCGAGGCGGGTGCTGAGTCGGTGCCACGTGCGCCGTGCCGCGCCCACGCCGGCCGCGAGTCCCATCGCGAGCGGCGGGGCGATGCTCGCGAGGTAGTAGGGGTGCACGATGCCCTCGGTGATGCTGTAGGCCGCGGCGCCGCCCGCGAACCACAGCGCCGGCACGACGACCGTCGGCTCGCGCCACCAGCGGCGCCGGCCGGATGCGAATGCGGCGCCGCCGAGACCGAGCAGTCCGGGCGCGACGAGCCACCCGAGCTGCGTGCCGAGGTCGCTGTTGAACAGGCGCAGCAGCCCGGCCTCGCCGCCGCTGAAGCCTTGGTTGCCGCCCGGCCCACCGCCGCCCGGCCCGCCGCCGTTCGGTCGACTTCCTGTGCCGGCGGGTGGCGCAGATGCACCATCGGGCGGCGGCTGGTCGTCGCCGCCCTGCCCGCCGGCGCCGGGCCCGGTGCCGCCCATCACGCTGGCGTCGCCCTCGACCTGGTTCACGCCGTTGCGCTCGAAGGCGAGTTGGTAGGCGCTGTTCGTGTTGCTCGACCCGATGTACGGCCGCTGGTCGGTCGGGATGAGGTCGACGATGGTGAACCATGCGAGCGCGGCGACGATCGCGACTGCGGTGGTGGTCACGACGAGCAGTGCTCGTCGTCGCCACGTGATGCCGGCTGCGACGACGAGTGCGCCGACCACGGCGGGAAGGATCGGTGCCGCGGCGAGCATCTTGGTCGTGAAGGCCGCACCGAAGAGCAGTCCCGCCACCACGCCCCACCGCAGGCGGTGCGTGGTGGCGGCGTGCACCGCTGCGCAGGCCGACGCCGTCATGCAGAGCGTCAGGATCGCGTCGGTGTTGTTCGAGTGGTTGACCATCACGCTGATCGGCGTGATGGCGAGCGCGAGTGCGCCAGCAGTTGCAGCTGCCCGGCCCCATCGGCGCGCGGCGGTCGCGTAGACGAGTACCACGGCACCGACACCGGCGAGGACCTGTGGCACCAGTAGCGACATCGAGTGGAAGCCGAACACCCTCACGACGAGTGCCTGTACCCACATCGACAGCGGCGGTTTGTCGACGGTGACGAACGATGCGCGATCGAGTGAGCCGTAGAAGAAGGCCGTCCAACTCCGACTCATGCTGCGCACGGCGGCGGCGTAATAGGTATTGCCCCAGCCGACGGTGCCGATCGCCCACGAGCTGAGCACGGTCGAGACCACACTGGGGATCGAGAGCGCCCAGTGGCGCCGGACGAGCGACATGACACGTGACATGCGACCAGCCCACCACAGGAGGGTGAGAGGCAGGTGAGAGTGATCCGTGACACTGATGTGACCCGACGGCGTCGGTAGCCTCTCGAGGCCGTCAGGAAGGACCCCCCATGAACTTCGACGCCGACACCGTGCACCGCCGCCGGTGGTACATCCTCTCCGCCCTCTGCCTCTCGCTGGTCCTCGTCATCGTGGGCAACACGGTGCTCAACGTGGCGCTCCCCACGCTGGTCCGCGAGCTCGGTGCCAGCAACAGCGACCTGCAGTGGATGGTCGACTCGTACGCGCTGGTGTTCGCCGGTCTGCTGCTCACCGCGGGCGCGATCGGCGACCGCTTCGGCCGCAAGCCGGCGCTGCTGGTCGGCCTGGTCATCGTGGGGATCGGATCGGTGGTCGCGTCGATGGCGAACTCGCCGTCGCAGATCATCGCCGGCCGCATCGTCTCCGGTATCGGCGCAGCGCTCGTGATGCCGGCAACGCTGTCGATCCTCACCGCCGTCTTCCCGCCGAACGAGCGCCCGAAGGCGATCGCGATCTGGGCCGGCCTGTCGGGTGCCGGTGCGGCGTTCGGCCCGGTGGCCAGCGGCTATCTGCTCGAGCACTTCTGGTGGGGCTCGGTCTTCCTCGTCAATACGCCGATCATTCTCGTGGCGTTCGTGGCCGGCGTGATGATCGTGCCGAACTCGAAGGACCCGCACGAGACACCGCTCGACCCGCTCGGCGCGGTGCTGACGATCATCGGGCTCAGCTCACTTGTCTACGGCTTCATCGAGGCACCCAACCACGGCTGGACGAGTGGTCGCACCCTGCTCGCGTTCGGCGGTGCAGTGGCGGCACTCGGGCTGTTCGCGTTCTGGGAGCACCGCACGACGCACCCGATGCTCGACTTCGACTTCTTCAAGAAGCCGGCGTTCTCGGCCGGCGCAGGTGCCATCACGCTGACGTTCTTCGCGATGTTCGGGACGTTCTTCCTCTTCACGCAGTTCCTGCAGTTGATCATGGGCTACGACCCGCTCAAGGCGGGCGTCCGCATGCTGCCGATGGCCTTCACGATGATCCTCGTGGCGCCCAACAGCGCGCGCATCGCGCACCGCATCGGCACGCGCCGCACGATGGCGATGGGGCTCATGATCATCAGCGGTGGACTGTTCCTGTTCCTGACGATGCACGTCGGCTCGAGCTACCTCGGCGTCCTGCTGCCGCTGATGGTCATGGCGGCCGGTATCGCGCTCACCATGTCGCCGGCCACGGCCGCGATCATGACGTCGTTGCCGCTCGCCAAGGCCGGCGTCGGCTCGGCGATGAACGACACCACTCGCGAGGTCGGCGGTGCACTCGGTGTCGCCATCCTCGGCAGCGCGGTGTCGGCCACGTACTCGGGGTACCTCGTCGACCACCTGCCGAGCGACCTGCCTGCCGAGGCGGTGGCGATGGCCAAGTCGTCGCTGGGCGGTGCGCTGAAGGTTGCCCAGGAGTCGGGCGTGGCCGAGGTCGCCGATGTTGCCCGCGAGGGATTCATGAAGGGCATGCACGTGGCGAACGTGTCGGGCGGCATCGTGGTGCTCGTCGCTGCGGCACTCGTGCTGAAGTTCATGCCCGAGCGCCCTCACGGGCACCAGGACCTCGCCGAGGAGCCGTTGCCCGACGAACTGGTCGGCGATCCGGTCGCCGGCGAGTAGGACTACCCACCCAGCAGTGCTGCGCGTCGATGCCGGCCGGCGTTGCTGCGCGGCAGTGGGCCGTGCGTCAGCAGAACCCGGGGTTGTACACGACGATCGCGGTGACAGTGCCGCGGTCCAGATCGACGAAGGCCCCCGCAGTCTGGGCCGAGGTCGCGCGCGATGGATCGGCGGGGTTGCCCTGCGCGTCGGTGTACGAGTCGAGCGTCAGGCCGGCGGCGGCGAAGTCCTCGATGCTGCTGCCGATGGCCGGCGTCGTGGCGCTGGTGTCGCCGCTGCGCGGAGGCACGACGCCGTCGAATCGCACCGACTCCAGGAACGTGCGGTCATCGCCGACCGCGATCACCCAGAGGCGGTCCACCGCACCGGGACTGTCCCCGCCGAGTCGGATCCAGCCGAGCGAGACGTCGCCCCACTGCACGATGCGCATCAGGCTGCCACCGAAGCAGTCCTCGTAGTCCTGGGTCTCGATGGTGGCCGCCCGGTACCAGTCGGAGTCGAAGCTCGGCGGGCCGGCGATCGGCGAGATCTGTGCGATGACATAGTCGACACTGACGTCGGTGCCCGCGGAGAAGCCGTAGGCCGTGTGGCGGACGAGGTCGAATGCTGGCTCGACGTCTGACGCTGGGTACAGCCACCGGACGTTGCTGCTCTGCCAGGTGGTCGCCTCGGTGGTCGTCGTCCCGGTGACGAGGAGCATCCTCGCGAACGTGCGCACGGTGAGGGTCAGGGGCTGTTCGGCGAGCGTGAGAGCGGTCGCGAGGTCGGTCGTGGCAGACCCAGAGATCGTGGCGCGGGCGCACGCCTGCCACTCGGGGCTGTCGACTGCCGTCGAGTTGATGATCACCGACGAACTGGGGTCGAAGGTCCACGTGGCTCGCTCGGTGCAGGCGCCCACGCTGACGGTTCGGTCCTCGGCGAACGTGATGCGCGCGAGGCCCGGCTGCTGCCACGAGCCGATGACGCCCGCCGCCGTCGGCCGGGGGAGCGTCGCGGCATCGACGTACGAGATCGGTTCGGCACCACCGGGCGGTGTGACGGTGAGGAGCGTGCTGCCGTCCGCAGTGGACACCTGCACGTCGGCGTCGGCGAGTGTCTCTGTCTGACGCGTGATGCAGTACGACGTGTGGTCGTCACCGTCGTCGTACTGGAACCGTCCCGCGCCGAGGGCAGCGACATCGAACCTCGCACTCCAGGCCTCGCACCCGCTGTAGCCCCTGATGCTGCCGTCGATGTCCAGGGCGAGGGTGGGCGCAGCGTCGAGCAGCGCCGGTTCTCCGTCGACCGGCAGGCGCACCCACTGCCGACCGGCGAGTGCCGCGACATCTGGGTCGACGGGCACCGTGGTGGTCGTGGTCGAGGTGGTGGACGAGGAGGTCGACGTGGTGGTGGGCTCGGTCGTGGCCGTCGAGGTCTCGCTGGTGCCGTCGTCGGCGACGATGGCGAGGGTCGTGCCTGCGACCACGGCAACGACACCGAGCGCCAGCAGCACCCACCGCCGGCGCGACACCGCAGGACGTACTGGCTCGGACGGCATGGTTCCCCGATCGGTGGACGTGCACGATCACGCTAGGCGAGCGACGGCCGATCGGTGCCCGCGACCGGCCGTCACGGCGTGCGGTGCGACGTCGATGGCTGCTCGGGGGAGCCTTCACGGCCGGTCCGGTGCATACTCGCGGGCATGGTTCGCCGTGTAGCAGTCGTCGTGGTCGCAGCGTCGTTGGTCGTGGCATGCACGCCGCGCCGCCAGGGGGAGACCGAGAACACGGTCGACACGTCACCCGCCACGACGGTCGAGGAGGGGTCCTACTACGAGGCCACCATCCGCCGCACGACCGATGGCGTGCCGCACATCCTGGCCGGCGACCTGAAGGGCGCGTTCTTCGGCCAGGGCTACGCCAGTGCACAGGACCACGGTTGTTCGCTGGCCGACCAGCTGATCCGCATCGAGGGCCGCCGCGCCGAGTTCCTGGGCGCGGGCGAGAACAACAAGTACCTCGACAGCGACTTCGCCTGGCGGTCGATCGGCATCGACGAGATCGCGCGCGCCGACTACGAGTCGGCCGACCCGAAGGTGGTCGAGCAGTTCGAGGCCTTCGCAGCCGGGTGGAACCAGTTCCTCGACGACAACACCGACCTGACCGGGTGGTGTGCGGGTGAGCCGTGGGTGTTCAAGGTGTCCGGAGCCGATGTGTACTCGTACGCGCGGGCCATCGCACTCACCGCGAGCTCGGCACAGCTCGTCAGTTACATCGCTGCGGCGACACCACCCGAGCTGTCGTCCGACACCACGGTGCCGACGACCGAGGCCTCCGACAGCACCAGCACCACCTCGGCGGCTGCGGCATTCGACTCGTTCACCGATCAGCCGATCGCCAGCAATGGCTGGGCGATCGGTGCCGACCGCACCACGGGTGGACAGGGTGGTCTGCTGCTCGCCAACCCGCACTTCCCGTGGGAGGGAGAGCTGCGCTTCTGGGAGGTGCAGCTGACGGTGCCGGGAGAGCTCGACATCTACGGTGCGCAGTTGCTCGGGCTGCCCGGCGTGGGCATCGGGTTCACCGACTCGTTCGCGTGGACCCACACGGTGTCGGCCGGCAATCGCTTCACGGCGTACACCCTGACGCTCGACCCCGCTGACCCGACGTCGTACCTGGTCGACGGCCAGTCCCGCCCGATGACCTCGACCTTCGTCGATGTCAACGTGCTGCAGCCCGACGGGTCGACCGCGATCGTGCAGCGCGAGATGTGGCGCAGCGAGTACGGCCCGATCATCGACTTCCCCGGTGTCGGGTGGACCTCGTCGTCGGTACTCACCTACCGCGACGCGAACATCGACAACGACGAGTTCATCGAGCAGTACGCGGCGATGGACCTCGCCGACTCGTTGGACGAGTTCATCGACGCGCACCGCACGTTCCAGGGTGTGCCGCTGTTCAACACGATCGCCGTGGGCGCCGACGGTCGGGCGTGGTACGCCGACACCTCAGCGACCCCCAATCTGTCCGATGCGGCAGAGGCTGCGTACCTCGAGTCGATCGACGCTGGCGGCCTGGCGGCCGTCGCTGCGCAGAGCCGCGTGGTGCTCCTCGACGGCAGCAACAGCCTGTTCCAGTGGCAGGACGACCCGGACGCGCGTGATCCGGGTGTCGTGCCGTTCGAGTCGATGCCGATGACCGAGCGCACCGACTACGTGTTCAACGCCAACGACAGCTACTGGCTCAGCAACGCCGACCACCTGCTGGACGGCGACTACTCGGTGCTGCACGGCCGGGCCGGCATCGAGCAGAGCTGGCGGACGCGCCAGAACGCGTCGGTGCTCGCCGACACCTCGGCATCGGGACCGGCTGGCGCCGACGGCACGTTCACGGCTGACGAGCTGCGCGACCTTGCGCTCGACAACGAGGGGTATGTGGCACGCGCGCTGCGCGAGCCGGTTGTCGAGCGCTGTTCGTCAGCCGACTTCGTGCGGGTGCCCGACCTGACTGATGCAGAGGGCGACGTGCTCGTCGCGGCAGAGAGTGTCAACGTCGAGTACGCCTGCTCGGTGCTGGCGTCGTGGGACGGCAGGTACGACACCGACAGCGTCGGTGCGGTCCTCTGGCGCGAGTTCATCGGCCGGACCGACATCTCGTCGCTCTGGGACGTGCCGTTCGACGCGGCCGATCCGGTCAACACCCCGAGCGGGCTCGCTCCGTTCGTGTCCGACACGACGGTGCCGGTCGACGACCTGACGGCCGACCCGGTGCTGGTGGGACTGGCGCGTGCGGTGCAGGTGCTGAACATGGCGGGGCGCAACGTCGACGTGCCGCTCGGCGACCTGCAGTTCACCGAGCGCAGTGGGGCTCGGATCGCGATCCACGGTGGCTTCGGCAGCGACGGCGTGACCAACGTCGTGTCGTGGTCGTCGTCCAACAACTCGACCGAACCGCAGCCCACACGGGCCGACCGGATCATCGACGGGTCGCAGTTGACCCGCGACGGATATCCGATCAACTACGGCACGAGCTTCGTGATGGTGGTCGACTTCTCGTCAGGCGCCCCCGTGGCGTGGAGCCTGCTGACCTACGGCGAGACCGGTGACCGCACCTCGGAGCTGTTCGAGGTGCAGACGGTGCGATTCAGCGAGAAGGACTGGAAGCCAGTGCTGTTCATCGAGAGCGACATCGCCGCCGACCCGGACGTCACGTCCGTCGAGGTATCGGGCGACCAGTGATGGACCTCATCGACCCGGTTCGCCAGCGCCTCGCCGATGCGGTGCGGTCGCGGGTCGTGGGGCCGGGCGCCGACGCGCGGGGCGCCGAGTTGTTCGACGCGCCGGGCGAGCGGTGGTTTGCCGACGATGCCGTCATCAGGGTGGTGCACGCCGACGCCAGCATGTTCATCGGCGGTCTCCGTGCGCTGTTGCTGCAGACGCTGCACCCGCTGGCGATGGCCGGCGTGGCACAGCACAGCGATTACCGCGGCGACCCGTGGGGCCGGCTGCAGCGCACGGCCGACTTCCTGGCTGCCACGACGTACGGCCCTGCTGACGAGGCCCAGCGCGCCGTCGACACCGTGCGACGCGTGCACACTCGGGTGACGGGCACGGCGCGCGACGGTCGGCCCTACTCGGCGAACGACCCGCACCTGCTCGAGTGGGTGCACTGCGTCGAGGTCGACAGCTTCCTCTCTGCATATCGCCGCTACGGCGCCACGCACCTGTCCGACGACGAGGCCGACGAGTACGTGCGCGACATGGCCGTCATCGCTCGTGCACTCGGCGTCGTCGACCCGCCGACCACCACGGTGGCGCTCGCATCACGACTGCGTGCCTACCGGCGAGAACTGCGCAGCACGCCCGAGGCGCGCGAAGCAGTGCGATACCTCGTCGTGTCGGCGCCGCTGCCGCTGCCCGCTCGACCTGCGTACGGGATCCTCGCGGCAGCAGCCGTGGGGCTGATGCCGGTATGGGCTCGGTTGCCGCTGCTGTTGCCGTGGCTGCCGGTCAGCGAGCGCGCGGTCGTGCAGCCTGCCGGTCAGGCGCTCGTGCGCACGCTGCGCTGGGCGTTGGCACCCGACTCCCCGCAGCGGTGACGAACGGCACCTGCACCGACAGACGTCGCGTCGTACGGTGCCTGTCGTCGGTCGGGCGGGGTCGAGTTCCCCCCGTGCGGTCCCGCCCGCCGACATCCCAACCGACACACCCACTGCAGTCGGGCCGCTGCCGTCAGTCACGAGGAATGCGTATGACCACGTTGATGGCCCCACTCCACCGCGAGCACCGCAAGCTGCTGCCCTTCATCGAGGCACTGCGGACCACCGCCGACTATGTCGGGGACGCCCCGCTCGAGACGGTCGTCGATGCCGTCGACGCGTCGTACCGCTTCCTCACGAACACACTGCTGCCACACGCCTCGGCGGAGGACGAGGTGTTGTACCCGCTGGTGGCCCGGGCGATGGGCGCACCGATGGCGACGGCAACCATGCGACGCGACCATGTCGAGGTGCAGCACCTGACCGAGGAGCTCGGTGAGCTGCGGTGGCGACTGCACCGCACCGACCTGCTGGCGACAGATCTGGCACAGGCGCTGCGGCGCGTGCTCTACGGGCTGTACGCCCTGGTGTCGCTGCACTTCGCGAAGGAGGAGGAGATCTACACGCCGATCCTCGAGCGGAGTCTCTCGATCGACGAAGTCGACTCGATGTTCGCGAGCCTCACGGCGGCAGAACTCGCACACCGCTGAGGGACCGGTCGGCGGCGACGCAGTCGTCGACACCGTCGGAGAACGCAAAGAGGGCGCCCCGGCCGGGGCGCCCTCTCTGGAGTGTGACCCAGGGAGACGGGTCGAGGTGCGGTGATCGCTCAGGCGGTCACGGTGCGGCGACGGGCGCCGAACACGAACAGGCCACCGATGCCGAGGAGGGCAGCGGCAACGAGGCCCGTCGTGGCGGTGAGGCCGGTCGTCGGCATCGCGGTCGGGGTGTCGGCCGGCGGCATCAGCACTGCGTCGATGACGTGGACGACGCCGTTGCAGGCCTCGATGTCGGTGATCGTGACATTGACCGTGTCGTTGAGCACGACGCCGCCGTCGACGACGTCGATCGACATCATGTCGCCGTTGAGCATCTCGACCGACGTGCCGTCGGCGTTGATGGCGTCAGCGGCCATGACCTTGCCGGCCAGCACGTGGTACAGCAGGATGTTGTTGAGCGTCGGGCCGTCGGCGAGCACCGCGTTGAGGGTGTCGGCCGGGATGGCGGCGAACGCGTCGTTGGTGGGCGCGAACACGGTGACGGGGCCGTCGCTGCACTCGTCGATGGCGCCGAGGATCGCCGGGTCGGCGTTCTCCGAGGTCACGGCGGTGACGAGCGTCGACAGCTCGGGGGTGGCGATGGCCAGCTCGGCGATGGTCTTGGTGACGTCGCCGGCGGCGTTGGCCGAACCGGCCGACATCCCGACGGCGGCGAGGGCGACCGCACCGGCCGCAATCAGCTTCTTCATGGGGTTCCTCCTGTGAGAGCGACGGGAACGCCCCGCCGATGAGGGGCAAGGTAGGAGGAATCCACCGTCGGTGCGTAATTTAGCGCTAAGAATTTTCTTCAGTCGTCGGCCCGGTGGGGCAGCACGTCCTCGGCGGCCTGGCGCACCTGCCAGTCGCGGTCGGTACGGGCGGCTTCGAGGGCCGCCTCGACCTCGGGCCCGTCGAACGGGGCGAGCGCCAGGACGGCCCGTCGGCGCACCGGGGGACGGTCGGCACAGGCGGCCAGGATGGCGGGAAGCCCGTCGGCGTTGCCGATCGCGCCGAGTGCCGCCACGGCCGCCTCGCGGACGAGCGGATCGTCCGCCGCGACGGCGAGGCGGGACAACTCGGGCACCAGCCGGTGGCACTCCTGCTCGCCCGCCGCCCACGCCGCGGTCTCGACGCCCTGCGGCGCCGGGTCGTCGCGCAGCGGTGGGGGTTGCGCCGTCGTGCTGTTGGTGCTACTAGTGAAACTAGGAGCGTTGTAGCAAGGGCAAGTGAGCCC
>JBMSSR010000039.1:0-15197 GCA_049424465.1 Ilumatobacteraceae bacterium | reverse complement strand
ACTCACCTGCGCTCGACGGGGCACCCCTGCACACTAGAAGACCCTGTCGCACCCCGTGACAACTTTCTGACAGCTCCCCGCCAGAACCCTGGCTCAGGAGATCATCTCCTGCGGACAGACGGCCTCGCGGCTCGCTGGCTCGCGGTCGCCGAGGGGCGCCGCGGCTCAGACCGGCGCAACGACGCGGCGCTTGGGCGCGCGGTACTCGGGCCGGTGTGCACGGAGGTCGGCGATGAGGTCGTCGCGCAGCGCGCGAAGCGACGGGTCGTCCCACCGGTTGTGCTCCTGCAGCGGGTCGTCGGCCAGCGAGTAGAGCTCTCCCTCGGTGCCGTCGTGGCTGTAGCCGGGGAGGTACTCGCTGCACACCCAGCCATCGCGCGTGATGGTGCGAAGGTGCACGTCGACACCGAACAGCACGCTGTCCCACTCGGTGAGCACGCGCTCGAACCCGCGCCGGTCGGCATCGGCGTCGTCGACCGGCAGCGGGCGACCCTCCATCCACTCGGGCACGGCGACGCCGGCGATCGTGCAGAACGTCGGGGCGAGGTCGACGAGGCCGACCGGGCGCGACACCGTGGATGCCGCTGCACCCGAGGACGGCGCGGGACGCCACACGAGCGGCAGCCGCATGAGCGCGTCGACGTGGTACGGCCCCTTGAACAACAGGCCGAAGTCGCCCTGCAGCTCGCCGTGGTCAGTCGTGAACACGATGTCGACATCGTCACCCCACCCGCGCGCCTCGATCGCGCGCAGCACGCGGCCCAGTGCCTCGTCGATGAGCTCGCACTCGATCGCGTTGAGCGCGTTGACCTCTCGCACCTGATCGGGGGTCATCGTCGCCGGCACCCACGACAACGGCGCCTCGTAGTTGCTGACCAGACGGCCGTCGTACCACGCCCGCCAGTGGCGCGGCTTGTCGTCGAGCACCGCCTCACGCCGTGCGGCGTCCTCGTGGTAGCCAGCGGGCAGTGGCACGTCGCGCCAGTCGACGCGCCCGAGCTCGCTCGACGGCGGGTCCCACGGGTGATGGGGGTCGGGGAAGCTCATCCAGCAGAACCAGTCGTCAGCCGCATCGAGCGAGTCGAGCCACGAGATCGTGCGGTCGGCGACCCAGTCGGTGTGGTACCACTCGCGTGGCACGTCGTTGTGCCACGCCTGCGGGGCGCCGGTGTCGGCGCCGCCGAGTGCGTTCACCTCGAGCGCGCCGTCGAGCACCGGGTAGAACAGCCGCGCCACCTCGGGGTGGTTCGCACTGATCCATCGCGAGTAGTCGAGGAAGCCCGCCGCGCCGTGGGTCGCCGACTCGAAGTGGTCGAAGCCGCGGTGGGTGCCGACCAACCCCTCACGCGGCAGACGGTTCTCGGCGAAGTTGAGGAACGGGTCGAGGAACGGCTCGAAGTGCGGCTTGCCGATCAACGCAGTCCGGTAGCCGGCGCCGTGCAGCACCTCTGCCACGGACGGCGCGTCGCCGGGCAGTGCCACGCCGTTCATCCACACACCGTGCGTGCCGGGATACTGACCAGTGATCATCGTCGCGCGCGACGGCATGCACACCACGCTCTGCGGGTGCGCCCGCTCGTAGCGGTAGCCCTGCGCCGCGAGTCGGTCGATGACTGGCGTACGCGCCACGGTGCCACCGTTGCAGCCCAGCGTGTCGTAGCGCTGCTGGTCGGTCGTGACGAACAGGATCTTTCGCCCCATCACTCACCCTTTCGAGGGTCGTCGAATGCACCGGACTCCATGATGCGCGTCAGTTCGTCGAGCGCGCCGGCAGTGCCGCCGCTGATGGTGAGCGCCATCGTGCGCGGGTCGGCATCGGTCTGGTACACCACGACGCACGTACCGTCGCCGAGGTCGATCACGTCGATCGTGCCGCGGTGGTAGGTGAAGATCGGCGCCGTGATGGTGTACTGGAACCGGCGCTGCACGTCGTCGTGCACGAGGATCTGCTCGGGCATCGAGATGCCTGACCCGAGTGTGATGGTGCGCTGCGTGCCGTCAACCGCGCACGACGTGATGCCGGGGAACCACTCGTGCAGGCGCGTGGGGTCACCCACCAGCCGCCACACGGTCTCGGCCGGGCGGGCGATTCGCGCGTGATAGCGGACGGAGCCGAGCGTCATCGCGCTGACCGTAGCAGGTGACCAACCTTGTGTCAGTCAGGCTGTCACGAGTCGCCGGGCGTACGCCACGGCGTGCTGCACCGAGCCGGTGAACGCCTGACCCGTCCACGCGATGTCGAACGCCGTGCCGTGGTCGACCGACGTGCGCACGATGGGCAGGCCGAGGGTGACGTTGACGCCCGACTCGAACGCGAGCAGCTTCATCGGGCCGTGACCCTGGTCGTGGTACATGCACACGATGCCGTCGTAGCGACTGCGATGTACCGCCTGGAAGAACACCGTGTCGGCGGGGTGCGGACCCGTGGCGTCGACGCCCTCGCCACGCGCTGTGGCGATCGCGGGCGCGATGTGATCGATGTCCTCGCGGCCGAACAAGCCGTGCTCGCCCGCGTGCGGGTTGAGGCCGCACACCGCGATCCGCGGCTGCTCGAGGAACCGGCTGAGCGCATCCGCAGTGAGGCGGATGACGTCGAGCACACGCTCGGCAGTGACGCGGGAGATCGCCTCCGCAAGCGAGCAGTGAGTGCTCACGTGCGTCACCGCAACCGAGCCGGTCGGCGTGTCGGCGGTGAGCATCATCGAGACACGGTTCGCGCCGCAGAGCTGCGCGATGAACTCGGTGTGGCCGACGAAGGACGGGTCGCTCAGCTGCGTCGCCTCCTTGTTCATCGGCATCGTCACCACTGCGGCCACCTTGCCGGCGAGGGCATCGTGCGTCGCTCGCTCGACATAGGCACGAGCCGCTGCGCCGCTGGCGGCATCGATGAGCCCCGGCCGGTGGTCGCCGGCCACGAGCAGCCCGAGGTCGACGAGGGGGAACGACGCCCAGTCGACGTCGAGCCCGAGCAGCGATGCACCAGCACGCAGGATCGCCGCGTCGCCGTAGACGACGACGTCATCACCGAGGTCCCCCTCGACCCAGCGACGCAGCACGATCTCGGGTCCCACGCCCGACGCGTCGCCCATTGTGATGGCGATCGGCGCCGGCATGAGCGCACGGTACCCGAGCCCCGGGCCGAGGTCGCGGCTCGGTGACTAGCCGGCGAACAGCCGCACGACCTCGACCAGCGCCTCGTCACCGCCGAACGCGCCAGCCTTGGTGACGACGAGCGGCCCGTTGCCAGAACCCGACACGCTCCACGGCATACCCGGTGCCGCGAAGCCCCCGACGAGCCTGACCGCGTCACCCAGCAACGACGCGGCGGTGTCGCCACCGACCACCACCAGCGCGGCGCAGGTCTCGAGCAGTGGACGAGCACGCCGGGCGACGTCGAGCGCATGGGCCGCCTCCACCGCGGTGCCGCCGGGCGCCGGCGCCGCGCAGATCGGCACGTGCGGCAGCGCAGCACGAAGACGGGCGAGTTGCCGGTGCGCGACCGGCGACGCGCTGCCGCAGACGACGGCAACCGCCCCGTCCGCCACCGGCGGGGCAGCGGGCACCGGCCGCCCAACTCGTGCGCCGTGCACGGCGCCGACTGCGCCGGCGGGGCCTGCCACCACGACCGCCGAGTTCGCGACGGCAGCGGCGACCGCGCCGAACGCGTCGTCGTCGGCGACGTCGGCGACCGCGATCCCTCCCGCGTGCGCCGCACCGACGAGTCGCGACCCGGCACCTGCACACCACGCCACGACCTCGTCGGCGGTGCGCAGGTGCGCAGCACCAGGTACTCGGTCGAGCACCGAGCCGATCGGCTCGCCGTGCACGTGCACCACTCCCCCGCGGCACGTCCGCCCCATCGCCGGCCACGCCGGCACGAGCAGCGCCGGTCGCCCCAGCGCGATCGCACGCGACCGCACCTCGTCGGCCCAGTTGCCGCGCAGCATCGAGTCGATCTTGTGCGCGCACCACGTCGACCCGATCGCGACACGGTCAGGCAGCACCGCCGCCCGCGACGAGGCCTCGGTCGGTGACATGTACCGCGACGCGAGGTCGACCACCTCACCCGACAGGTCGGGGTATGTCGACACCGCCACGGGCGAACCGGCGGCCGCGAGCAGTGCCGCCACCTCGAACGCCCCGGTGCGGTCGTCGGCCGTCACCCACCGCGCCGCCGTGGACACTGCGGTCGCCGCTCAGTTGACCTTGCGGTCGCGGCCCGCCCAGTAGGGCTCGCGCAGGTCCTTCTTCAGCACCTTCATCGCACCCGACAGCGGCAGCGGTTCGGTGCGGAACTCGACGCTCTTGGGGACCTTGTAGCCGGCGATCGACTCGCGGGCGTGGGCGATGATCTCGTCCTCGCTCACCGTCGACCCCTCGCGCCGCACGACGATGGCGTGCACGGCCTCGCCCCAGGTGTCGCTGGGTATACCGATGACGGCCACCTGCAGCACACCGGGGTGGCTGGCGATCGCGTTCTCGACCTCGGTGCTGTACACGTTCTCGCCGCCCGTGACGATCATGTCCTTGACCCGGTCGACGAGGTACAGGTAGCCGTCCTCGTCGAGGTAGCCGGCATCACCCGTGTGGTACCAGCCACCGCGGAACGCCTCCGCGGTCGCCTCGGGCTTGTTCCAGTACTCGATCATGTAGTTGCCGGCCCGTGCGCACACCTCGCCCGGCTCGTTGGCGGGCAACTGGTTGCCGTCGTCGTCCTGGATGCTGAGCACCACACCGGTGAGCGGGAACCCGGCCGCACGCAGGTACTTGCCCCCGAGGCGGTGCTCCTTCGGCCCGAGCAGCGTCAGCACGCTGCAGCTCTCGGTCATGCCATAGCCCTGCCACACGTTCATGTCGGGATACAGCGCGAGCACTTTCTCGAGCAGTGCCTGCGGCATCGGCGACGCCCCGTACACGAGGTCGTGGAACGACGACAGGCCGTCGGGGGTGAACTCGGGGTGCGCGAGCGTGAGCCCGATCATCGTGGGCACCATCACCGTCACCGTCGGCTGGTACTGCCGCACCGCCGCCATGACGGCCTTGGGGTCGAACAGCGGCACGATGACCGTGTGGGCGCCGACCGCCGGGCCGCCGAGCACGCTGAACATCGACGCGGCGTGGAACATCGGTGTCTGGATGAGACTGACCGTCGCGCGGTCGAACGGCAGCCGCATCATCACGTGGTACGCGTTGAGGATCTCGGCGCGCTGGTCGAGCAGCACACCCTTGGGCAGACCGGTGGTGCCACCCGTGTACATGAGCACCACCGGATCGGTCTCGTCCCCCTCGTCGGGGATCGTCGGCACCGACGACGACAGCAGGTCCTCGTACGCAACGGTGTGCGGGGCGTTGTCGCCACCGCCGACGAGCACCACGTGCTCGAGGCCGGCCTCCTGCTTGACCGAGTCGATGAGCGGCGCGAACCATGCGTCGACGAAGCACACCTTGGTGCCCGAGTCGCGCAGCACGTACGCGAGTTCCTTGGCGGCGAAGCGCAGGTTCAGCGGGTTGACCACACCCCCACCGAGGTACGCGGCGTGGTACATCTCGAGGTACTCGGGTGCGTTGAGCGTCATCACCGCGAACCGGTCGCCCCGGCCGACGCCGAGGGAGCGCAGGCCACCGATCAGCCGGCTGGTTCGGTCGAGGTGCTGCGCGAACGTGGTCGAGAACCCCGTCGACGCGTTCGTGGCACACGGGCGGTCGTGGTTGCGCTCGACGGCGGGCAGCAGCATCCGGTGATAGATGAGTTCCTTCATGCGCCCACAGTAGGTGAGCGGCGGACGACGCTGCGCACGCAGAGCGGCACCTAATCTCGACCCATGCCCGAACCCACCGGCACCACCGTCCACCTCCCCGACCGAGCCCGCGTCGTGGTGATCGGTGGCGGCATCATCGGCACGTCGATCGCCTACCACCTCGGCCACCTCGGCTGGACCGACACCGTCCTCGTCGAGCGCGACCAGCTGACCTCGGGCACCACGTGGCACGCCGCCGGGCTGATGGTGACCTTCGGATCGCTGTCCGAGACGTCGACACGGCTGCGCCAGTACACACGCGACCTGTACACGAGGCTCGAGGCCGAGACCGGCCTCGCCACCGGCTTCAAGCCGGTCGGCTTCGTCGAGCTCGCGGCCGACGAGGGCCGACTCGAGGAGTACCGGCGCGTCGCCGCGTTCAACCGATACTGCGGTGTCGACGTGCACGAGATCTCGCCGCGCGAGGTCGCCGACCTGTTCCCGCTCGCCCGCACCGACGACCTGCTCGCCGGCTTCTACGTGCCCGACGACGGTCGCGTGAACCCTGTCGATGCCACGATGTCGCTCGCCCGTGGCGCGCGACAGCTCGGTGTCACCATCGCCCAGGGCGTGTCGGTCACCGACGTGCGCGTCGAGGGCCGCCGGGTCACGGGAGTCGTCACCGACCACGGCACCATCGAGTGCGACATCGTGGTCAACGCCGCTGGCATGTGGGCACGCCAGTTGGCGGCTCGATCCGGCGTCAGCGTCCCACTGCAGGCGGCCGAGCACTACTACCTCATCACCGAGGAGATGCCGGGCCTCGACCCGTCCTGGCCGGTCATCGAGGACCCGATGAACTACGGCTACTACCGAGAGGAGGTCGGCGGCCTGATGATCGGGCTGTTCGAGGCGCAGTGCGCGCCGTGGCACGTCGACGGCATCCCGGCCGACTCGTCGTTCACCTCGATCACACCCGACTGGGAGCGCATGGGCCCCTACGTCGAGGCAGCGATGAGCCGTGTGCCGGTTGCTGCCGACACCGGCATCCGCACGTTCTTCTGTGGACCAGAGAGCTTCACGCCCGACCTCGCCCCGCTCATCGGCCCGGCCCCCGAACTCGACGGCTACTTCGTCGCGGCGGGGCTCAACTCGATCGGCATCCTCACCGGCGGCGGCCTCGGCCGGCTCGTCGCGCACTGGATCGTCGACGGCGACCCGGGGGCCGACGTCACCGGCATGGAACCGGCCCGACTGCTGCCCCACCAGACCAACCCCGAGTACCGCCGCACCCGCACGGTCGAGTCACTCGGCATGGTGTACCAGTGCCACTTCCCCAACCGGCAGATGGCGACCGCACGTGGCGCACGCCTGTCGCCGCTGCACCACCGGCTCGCCGATGAGGGCGCGTGCAACGTCGAGGTCAGTGGCTTTGAAAGCCCGTCGTGGTACGCCGGCCGCGGCACCACCCCCGACCCGGGACCGCTCACCTTCGGACGACCTGCCTTCTGGTCGAACTGGGAGGCCGAGCACCGCGCGTGCCGCGACGGCGTCGTGCTCATCGACATGAGCTTCATGTCGAAGTTCCGCGTCCAGGGCCGCACCGCCGGGCGAGAACTCGACCGCATCTCGGCCAACTCGGTCGACGGCGACATCGGGCGCATCGTCTACACGCAGTGGCTGGACGAGCGCGGTCGGCTGCAGGGTGACCTCACCGTCGCCAAACTCCGCGACGATTCGTTCCTCGTCGTCGCCACCGACACCCAGCACCGCCATGTCGAGGCGCACCTGCGGCGCAACCTCGTCGACGCGGTCGTCACCGACGTCACGGGCGGTCTCGCCCAGATCAACGTGCAGGGCCCGCGCTCGCGCGAGCTGCTGCAGTCGCTCACATCGGTCGACCTCGACGACCGCACCTTCCCGTTCCGCACCGCACGCGAGGTCGACCTCGGGTTCGCGCGACCGCTGTGCGCACGGCTCACCTATGTCGGCGAGCTCGGCTACGAGCTGTTCGTACCCACCGAGCAGGCCGTGCACGTCTACGACCGGCTCGTTGCCGGTGGCGAGGCCTTCGGCCTGCGCCATGCCGGGCTGAAGGCACTCGGCAGCCTGCGCATGGAGAAGGCCTATCGAGACTTCGGGCACGACATCGACAACACCGACTGCCCGCTCGAGGCCGGGTTCGGCTTCGCGATCGCGTGGGACAAGCCCGGCGGGTTCGTCGGCCGTGAGGCGCTGCTGGCACGCCGCGACGCCGCACCACCCGAGCGTCGGCTCGCCCAGGTGCTCCTGCTCGATCCCGAGGCTCTGCTGTACCACGGCGAGGTCGTGCACCGCGACGGTCGCGCCGTCGGCTACCTGCGTGCTGCCTCCTACGGGCACACGCTGGGTGGCGCCGTCGGCCTCGCGATGATCGAGGGGCACGGCGCCGTCATCGACCACGCCTGGCTCGACAGCGGTCAGTGGACCGTCGACGTCGCCGGTCGCCACGTGCCCGCCCGACTCTCGCTGCGACCGATGTACGACCCCACCAACGATCGCATCAAGGGCTGAGGCAGCACCATGTCCGTCTTCGACTCCCCACCCCCGGTGGCGCCGCTCGACGAGCTGGTCGAGATCGCACGCCGCGAGTTCGGCGTCGAGACCGACACCGCCACGCAGGTCGCTGCGCTGCGCAGCGAGCGCGACCTCAACGTGCGGATCGGCGGCATCGTCCTGAAGGTTGCGCACGCCGCCGAGACGGCCGAGGCGCTCGACCTGCAGCACCACGTGCTCGTGCACCTCGCCTCCGCCGACCCGTCGCTGCCCGTGCCGCGACCCGTCGGCCCGCCCGTCGTTCGGCACGTCATCGCCGGTACGACGCACCTCGTGCGCGCGGTCTCGTGGCTGGACGGCGAGACGTGGGCCGCCGCGATGACGGCACCACCCGAACCGGCGACGCAGCACGCGCTCCGCCGCTCGCTCGGCAGCACGATGGGCCGACTGTCGGCGGCGCTCTCGGGCGTCACCCATCCCGCCGCGCGGCGCGACGGGTTCCTGTGGGATCTCGACCGCGCACAGTCCGTGCGGCCGTGGGTGGCCGACATCCCTGACCCCGACGACCGCGACCTCGTCGAGCGCGTGTTCGCATCGCACGAGCGCGTCGTCGAGCCGTGCCGCACGATGCTGCGGCGCGGCCTTGTGCACCACGACGCCAACGACCACAACATCCTCGTCAGCGGACGAGAAGTGACCGGCATCATCGACTTCGGCGACATGATCGAGTCGTCCCTCGTCAACGAGCTCGCCGTCACCCTTGCGTATGCGCTGCTCGAGGCGAACGACATCGTCGCCGCGGCGCACGACGTCATCTCGGCATACACCACGTCGTTCCGGATGACCGACGACGAGCTCGCGGTGCTGTGGCACCTCGTCGCAGCACGGCTGGCGATGAGTGTCGTGATCTCGTCGCACCGCAGCGTCGAGTTCCCCGACAACGAGTACCTGCTCGTCTCGCAGCGCCCTGCGCTCCGGCTGCTGCGGCGCATCACGGCGGTGCGCCCCGAGTTGCTGCACGCTGCGGCCCGACATGCGACAGGCCTCGAGCCCGTCGTCGGCGCCGACGACGTACGGGCATGGATCGCCGGCGCCGACCGCTCCGTGGCGCACGTGCTCGACCGACCGCTCGACGCCAGCCCCACACTCGCCTTCAGCCTCGCCGAGGGTGCCACTGCGACGAAGTTCGGCACCGGCGTCGACGCTGCACACGCGGCCTGGCGGTGGATGGCCGCCGAGATGGCAGCGGTCGGCGCACGCGTCGGCCTCGGCGCGTACGGTGAGGACCGCTCGTGCTACGGCGGCGAGCAGTTCACCACTGACGCCCCCGAGCCGCGCTCGGTCCACCTCGGCATCGACCTGTTCGTCGAGGCCGGCACGCCGGTGCACTCGGTGCTGGACGGCGTCGTCGAGACGGTCGTCGACAACGACCTGCCCTTCGACTACGGCCCGACCGTGATCGTTCGCCACACCACCGGCTCGGGGCGACCGTTCTGGACGCTCTACGGCCACATGTCCCGCACCACGCTGCACGTGGTCACGCCGGGCCAGCACCTCGCCGCCGGCGCGCAGGTGGGCACCGTGGGCGCCCCGCACGAGAACGGCGAGTGGGCGCCGCACGTCCACGTGCAGGTGATGACGACCCTGCTGACGGAGCGATGGGACCATCGGGACGCAGCGCCTGACGGCAACTTCGAGGGAGCCGGCGAGCCGAGTCGCATGGCGATCTGGCGGTCGGTCGTCCCCGATCCGTCCCGCCTGCTCCGGCTGGCACCCGACACATTCTCCCCCGACCGCATGCGCAGGTGACCACTGTCCACCGGAGCCTCCGTGGCAGCGGCACCCCACGGCCCTATCGTTGAGTGACCCCGTCCCGGGGACCACTGGAAGAAGGCACCGTGAGCGACACCGTCCACGACAACGGCGACGACGTCGCGAGCGACACCCCCACCGAGTCGACGAACGGATTCGTGGCACTCGGGCTGCGCGACGAACTGCTGCGCGCGCTCGACGAGCTCGGGTACGAGGAACCCACCCCCATCCAGCGCGAGACGATCCCACACCTGCTCGCCGGCCACGACGTGGTGGGCATGGCTGCGACAGGGACCGGCAAGACCGCCGCATTCGCCCTGCCGGCCCTCGAGCTGGTGCAGGGCCCGGCCGCCGCTCCGGTGGCACTCGTACTGGTGCCCACCCGCGAGCTCGCGATGCAGGTCGGCGAGGCGTTCTTCCGCTACGGCCGCGACCTCGGCGCGACGTGCGTGCCGGTCTACGGCGGACAGCCCATCTTCCGCCAGCTGCAGGCGCTCGACCGAGGGGTGCACGTCGTCGTCGGCACGCCGGGACGCGTCCTCGACCACGTCGGCCGCGGCTCGCTGCCACTGCAGTCGATCCGCATGGTCGTCCTCGACGAGGCCGACGAGATGCTCGACATGGGCTTCGCCGACGACATCGAGAGCATCCTCGAGTCCATCCCCGGCGAGCACCAGACCGTGATGTTCTCGGCCACCATGCCACCGCGCATCGAGCGCATCGCGAAGCAACACCTCAACAAGCCCGTCCGCATCCAGGTGTCGCGCAGCGACACCGGCGCGAGCCGTGGCTCGGTCCGCCAGATCGCCTACATCGTCTCCCGCGCGCACAAGCCCGCCACCCTCGGCCGTGTGCTCGACATCGAGGCTCCGGGCGGTGTGCTCGTGTTCTGTCGCACGCGCACCGAGGTCGACCAGCTCACCGAGACGATGAACGCCCGTGGGTACCGCGCCGAGGCGTTGCACGGCGGCATGGACCAGGCACAGCGCGACCGCGTCATGAGTCGCCTGCGCGACGGCACTGCCGAACTGCTGGTCGCCACCGACGTCGCGGCCCGCGGCCTCGACGTCGACACCCTCACCCACGTCGTCAACTACGACGTGCCGTCGGCGCCCGAGAGCTACGTGCACCGCGTGGGTCGAGTCGGCCGCGCGGGTCGCACCGGTGTGGCCATCACGCTCGCCGAGCCGCGCGAGCAGCGGCTGCTGCGCAACATCGAGCACCTGATGGGCCAGCCGATCGCGATCGAGAAGGTGCCGAGCATCGCCGACCTGCGTGCCGCACAGCTCGACCAGACCGTCGAGGCCATCCGCGAGTCACTGACCGCCGACGACCTCGACGCCTTCCAGCCGGTGCTGCACGCGCTGCGCGGCGACGGCGACGCCCGCGTGGTCGCGCTCGCCGCAATCCGCCTCTATCACGCCGCCGCCGGCAACACCGTCGACGAGCACGAGATCCCCGACCTCAGCGAGCGCACCGAGCGCCGCGAGCAGCGCAACCGCGAGCGCCAGGGCGGCGACCACCGCGGCGACCGTCACGACGGTGGTGACCAGCGGCCGTCGCTCGCCGACACCGGCTTCGTGTACGTCGGCGTCGGGCGCTCGGCCGGCATGCGCCCCGGCGACCTCGTCGGCGCGATCGCCAACGAGACCAACCTCAGCGGTCGCCAGATCGGCCCGATCCGCATCACCGACCAGTACAGCGTCGTCGGCGTGCCCGCTGGCCGGGTCGACGACGTCGTCAACGCCCTGCGGGGGACGCAGATCCGAGGGCGGTCGGCCACGGTACGGCCCTACACCTCCGACGGTCCGGCCGAGCCCAAGGGGCACCGCGGCCAGCGGCGAACCACCGACGACGACGGACCCGGCTCGCGCTACGGGCGCGGCACCGGCCGCCCACAGGGCCCGGGGCGGCCGTCGGCCACTGGCGCCGCATACGGCAAGGGCACGTCGAAGGGCGCTCCCCGCAGTACCGCCAAGGGCGCTCCGAAGGGGGCACCCAAGGGTGCGCCCAAGGGTCCCCGCGCCGCCGGCAAACCCGCCCGCGGCCCCCGCGCCCGCTGAGGCGCGCGCGACCCGCCGACGACGTCGTCAGGATCGAGGCGCGACCTCGGGGCGGCCACTCGCGGTGAGCACGAGCGTCCCCTCGACGAAGAAGTCGACCCCACCGATGTCGACGACCTGCGGCGACCAGTCCTCGACCACCTCGAACTCGCTCGCACCTGCTGCGGCCATGTCGGACCGCAGCCTCGCCAGCAGGTGGTCGCGGGCGTGCACGTGCGCGGCCTCCATGTCGGTGAACGTCACCGGCACCTCGCCAGCGTGCACCACGTACTGGCCGGACTGCGGCGCGCTGATGGCGCACTGCACGCTCAGCCGCACCCGGCCCACCACTGCGCCCACGGCATTCGCCACGCCCGCGTGCTCGGGGATGCGCGACTCGGCCCCGAGCAGGGCGGCGATCATCGGGTAGTAGGTCGGCGCCGAGGCACCGAGCCCGACCAGCGGCGAGCCGAGCCGGACCTCGATCATCGCGGCGCGGCCACGGTGGTCGAGCGCCGACTGGATCGCCGGCGATGCCACCACATCGCCGGGCAGCCCGTCGTGCTCGAAGGCTGCCGCCAGCACGACCTCGGCCGACCGACGCACGAGCGTGTCGATGGTGTGCTGCGCGACCGACTCGCCGTCGGGGGCGATGTACTTGCCCTGCCGGTCGCGGCGCTTGGCGAACAGGTCGGCCGCCTTGCGCGCCACCTCGGTGTCGTAGGTGGACTGGAGACCGAGCACGTGCGCCGCATCGGTCGGCGTGAACGCCGCGAGCTGCAGCACACCGCGCTGCACCATCCGGTCGAGCACCCGTTGCTGCTGCAGCGTCTTCAGCACCTCCGACGCGATCGCCACCCGACCGCCCATCGCCGCGAGCACCTCACGCTCGACGCCCTCGGCGACCTCGAGCTTGTGGGCGTGGTGCTCGGCCACCAGCACCACTCCATCAAGTTCGGACGGCATGAATGCAGTGAGCTGCTCGTCGAGCATCCGCAGCAGCAGTTGCCGCTCGTCGAGCGCCAACTGACAGAGAGGAATGACCTTGCGCGGCCCGATGCGCAGGACGGCACCCGACGCTCGCTCGTCGTTGCGGACGCGGCTGTCGCCACCGAGGCCGTGGGTGCGCATCGCAACGGCCTGCACCATCGTGCGGTGCCCACCGACCGTCGCGCCCTCGGGGCTGACCTCGGGGATCCCGTCGTGCAGCACCGCGATGTCGGTCGTGGTCCCGCCGATGTCGCTGATGATCGCGTCGGTGAGCCCGGTGAGGTGTGCCGCGCCGACCAGGCTCGCTGCCGGGCCGGAGAGGATCGTCTCGATCGGTCGCTCGCGCACGAACGCCGCGCTGACCAGCGAACCGTCGCCGCGCACCACCATCAGCGGCGCGTGGATGCCACGCTGCTCGAGCGCGAGCTCGGTCGTGCGCACGAGCCCGTCGATGATGGGGATGAGGCGCGCATTGAGGATGGCTGTCACGGCGCGCTTGGGACCGTTGAGCCTCGCCGACAGGTGGTGGCTGAGTGTGACCGGCTTGCCCGTCACGCGTCGCACCACCTCGGCGGCGGCCAGCTCGTGGTCGGGGTTGCGCACGCTGAACTGCGACGTCACCGCGACGGCATCGACCCGGTCGGCGATCGCCGCGACCTCGTCGGCGAGCCGGTCGAGTGGCAGCGCCGCCGTCTGGTTGCCGTGCGGGTCGTGACCGCCGGGCAGCAGGATGGCGGGGTCGTTGCCCAGCGCCTCCCCCAGCCCCGCACGCTCGATGACCTCGAGGTCGAACCCGATGATGACGGCACCCACCGGACGACCCTTGCCCTCGACGAGTGCGTTGGTGGCGAGCGTCGTGCTGAGCGACACGAGTTCGACGTCGGCGGCGGTCGCCACGCCCGTGGCCAGCACGGCATCGATCGCCCCGCACACGCCGATCGACAGGTCGTGATGGGTCGTCGGCGACTTGGCCGCGGCGCGCACCGCGCCCGAGCGTTCGTCGTAGAGCACGGCGTCGGTGTACGTGCCACCGGTGTCGATGCCGAGGAGCATCGTGCCAACCTACAGAGCAGCGGCGGTCATCGGCCACGACCACCGGGCTCGCCGGACGCAACTGCTAGACACGGCGCGATGTCGGCAGCACCCGAGGACGGACGTTTCGAGTGGGACCGCCTCACCGTCGCCACCGTGTTCGGCTACTGCACGCTCGTCTGCGCGCAGAGCGTCGGGATCGTCTACGGAGAGCTCCGCGAGGAGTTCGCCATCTCGGGTGTCATCACCGCGCTGCACGGCGGCACCTTCGGCGCCAGCCTCCTCGTCCTGGGGACGTTCGGCGTCGCGCTCGTCGACCGCATCGGTCGCCGGGCGACGATCGCCACCTCGTTCGCCCTCATCGCCGTCGGTGTCGCCGTGTTCTGCACGGGCAGGTCGTGGCCGTTCACCCTCGCCGGCGCGGCGACCGCCGGGCTCGGTGGGGCGACCTGGGTGATGGTCATCCCGGGCATCATCAGCGACCACCACGGCCCGAACCGCGCGCAGGCGTTCTCGTCGGTCAACGGACTGCCGGTCATCGCCGGCTTCGCGTTCTCGCTCGCGATCGGCGGGTCGCTGGCGCTCGACCACGGCTGGCGGGTCCCGTACGCGACGCTCTCGACGGCCATCGTGGTGGTGGCGGTCGTCATCGCGAGCGGCGTGCGCCTGCCCGACGCACCGCGGCACGGCCAGTTCACGCTGCGCCACTTCGCCTCGCGCGCCGTCCTCGTCCCGTGGGCGCAGATCGTCAACCTGGTGCTGGTCGAGTACACCGTCGGCATCTGGGCCGCCACCTACCTGCGCGAGGTCGGTGGCGCCTCACCCGGCGCCGCCCCGGTGCTCGCCATGGTGTTCGGCCTCACGCTCTTCGCGATCCGCATGGTCACCGACCGGGTCGTCGCCCTCGTCGGCGGCTGGGCGATCCCCCTCTCGCTCGTCGTGCTCGGCGGGTCCGTGGCGGGGTTCTGCCTCGTCGGCCCGCTCTGGGCGCGTGTCGTCCTGCTCGGCATCGCCGGCCTCGGCGCCGGGCCGCTGTACCCGCTCGGCG